>JBBSPH010000065.1:0-10107 GCA_038258985.1 Flavobacteriales bacterium | reverse complement strand
TGCCGCAATGGGCGGAAGAGCTTCTGGGAAAGGTCAATAAACATGACGATCGTTCCTATCTGTATCGCATTCACGCTGCCATCCCCTAGATTCATGACTACACCTATGTAAACAATCAATCCTATGGTGATGCTCGACGCCATCTCTGCAATAGGGAAGAAGATGCTATTATACCACACAGTTTTCACCCAGGCCACGCGGTGCTTATCATTGATCTCTTTAAATTGTTCAAACTCTACTTTTTCCCGGTTGAAAATCTGGACGATCTTCATGCCCGTCACTCGTTCCTGAACAAAGGAGTTGAGGTTACTTACTTGGTTGCGAACTTCTTCAAAAGCAACTTTCATCGCTTTCTGGAAAACGCGCGTAGCATAAAGAATAAACGGCATAACAATCAGAGCGATCAAGGTCAACTGCCAGCTGGAAAAAGCCATGAATCCAAGGACAACTACCATCTTGAGCAGGTCAGAAATAATCATGAACAATCCCTCAGAAAAAATACTGGCGATGGTTTCAATATCACTCACGGCACGTGTAACGAGTTTACCTACTGCGCTCTGATCAAAATACTTCATTTTAAAACCGAGCATATGATCAAATAACTTCACCCTCAAATCGCGAATGACCTGCTGGCCCAACCAGTTGGCATAATAGATAAAACCCAGTTGCAACAGCACATCTGCTGCTAGGACGGCGACCATCATATAGATCACCGTGTCAAATCCTTCAAATTCCCTGACGGTTATGTGCTGGTCGATAGCCACCTTTATCAGGTAAGGCATGCCCAAGGCTACAACGGCGATGAGAATGGCACTTAGTGCTACAAAGAAAAAGGTAGCCTTGTAGGGTTTAGTGTATGACAGCAATCGCTTGAATAGCGATAGATTGAATGCATTTCCTGTAGATGATGCCATGAATTATTTTACTAGGTGAGCGATGCTGGACCGCAATTCTTCTTCTTTTTGTGTGCCGATCACATATTCCTTCTTGTCGGTTTTTAGGTGTAAACCTTTTGAACCACGCACATTATAAACAGTGCCCATACCCGTCCATAATCGTATTCCCCAACCGCCTACAAAACCGTAGTCCAAGACTTTTGCGGTCTTGAGTTCATTCCATTTCCATTGCCGTTTTAAGAATGGGTAGAAGTGGATGTTGATTTTCTCTTCCGTAATTGTTGTTGTGAGTTTCATGTATAAAATAGAGCAAACCACAAGAAGCGCTATTGCACCGCCTATTCCAATGGCTATTGAAGTAGCATCATTTGAACTAAATCTTATCGCCATACCAAATGAAAATAAAATAACGATTGCTGAAGCAGCAACGATCAAGTACAACCACCACTGGTTGAATTTTTGCGTTTCTTGAAATAGTATTTTACTCATCCTTCCAAATGCTGTCCGGATAACGGACTTTAGTCAAATACAAACCCTGAGCCTGTGCACTCGCTCCTGCTTGATTTCTATCCTTAGAGGCAATAATGCGGTGCATGTCAGCAATCTCCAGTTTTCCATACCCTATCTGCAATAAAGTTCCCACGATGGCACGCACCATATTGCGCAAAAACCGATTTGCCGTGATGTGAAAGATAAGTTCAAAATCATTTTGCTCAAAACGAGCTTCAGACACATCACAAAGGTAGGTCTTTACGTCTGTGTTCGTGCGCGAGAAACATTCGAAATCTTTGTATTCCAGCAATAGTTCTGCCGCGGCCTGCATCCTTTCAATGTCTGGAATTCTGTATAAAATGTAAGTGCTTTTATTCTTGAATGCATCGGGACGCAAGTTAAATCGATATTCATACGATCTATGGGTGGCGTGGAAACGCGCGTGTGCATCATCATTTACGCGCCGTATCTCAAAGACACTGATATCCTTTGGAAACCAGCGGTTTAGTCTATAAGTTAACTGCACGGCATCAATTGGCTCGTCATGGTCAAAATGGACAAACATCTGCGTGGCATGCACGCCGGTATCAGTTCTTCCTGCGCCGGTAACATACTTTCTTGTACGCAACATCTTCGTCAACCCATCTTCCAAAATTTCCTGAACGCTTATACTTTGCGGCTGCCGCTGCCAGCCGTGGTATGCGGTACCATCATAGGCAAGTTCAATAAAGTAGCGTTGTTTTTGCATGTGGAAATATGGAACTTATGCAGTGAGACTGATCTCAAGGTGAACTTTGTAATTATTTCGCTTTCGCGAAAGCGAACAATATCAAAGCTTATTGCTTCCCAGCTTCTCTGTGGCGTTCACGGGCCAACAACGTATTTTTCAGTAACATAGCAATAGTCATTGGGCCAACGCCACCAGGTACGGGAGTGATGTGACTTGCCTTTTTTGAAACGTTTTCAAAATCTACATCGCCCGTAATGTAATAGCCACGCTCACGGCTATCGTCTGGAACTCGCGTTATTCCCACGTCGATGATCACAGCGCCATCCTTGACCATTTCGGCTTTTAGAAATCCTGGAACACCTAAAGCGCTAATGATTATATCGGCTTGAGAGGTGATCTGTGTGATATTTTTAGTGCGGCTGTGCGTCAAGGTAACAGTTGAATTCCCAGGGAATCCTTTTCGGCCCATCAAAATACTCATGGGACGACCCACTATGTGGGAACGACCTATAACTACGGTATGTTTACCAGAAGTTTCAACATCATACCGTTCCAATAATTCTAAAATACCAAACGGCGTTGCAGGAATAAAGGTGCTCATATCCAGCGCCATACGACCAAAATTGGTAGGATGAAACCCATCTACATCTTTATCTGGATCCACCGCCATCAATATCTTTTGGGTGTCAATCTGTTTAGGCAGCGGTAATTGGACGATAAATCCATCGATATCTGGATTCTCGTTCAGTTTTTTGATCTCCTTCAACAATTCAGTCTCACTGGTCGTGCTTGACATACGAATCATTGTACTTTCAAATCCCACACGCTCACAAGCACGAACCTTTGAACCCACGTAAGTCAAACTTGCGCCGTCATTCCCAACGATCACCGCCGCCAGGTGAGGCACTTTCTCACCCTTAGCCTTCATCTCATCGACAATAGTGGTGATTTCGTTTTTGATGTCGTTTGAGGTCTTCTTTCCATCTAAAATGATCATTCCTAGTAAGTTTTTGGTAAGTTAAAATTGTTAGGGTGGTAAGCCTACGCTTTTTTGAACAAATTAATCTCAAATCTCAAATCTCAAATCTCAAATCTCCTTTTTGATCATTGAATTAAAAATCAATTTTAGTTGATTCGCTTCATCTATTAATTCATCAAATTTATCATGGTCATTGCTATTGTTTTCTTTCAGTAATCTTAACCAGTAATTACTTTCTTTTGCTTCTTTCCTACAGATTTTGATGCGGTGTTGAAAATCCTTTATACTTATGTGTTCATTACTTTCAATATAATTTGCTCCAACAGATCCACTGCTTCTAATGACTTGCTTTCCATCTTCCGCATTTTGAAGATTGTATTTTAATTCTTTAATTAATTGCCGAACCTCACTAGCAAAATTATAAGTTCTGGTTTCAAGATTATAAGGTTTCTCATTCATAATCTATACCCATTTGAATCGCATAAATCCATTGTGATTTGATATTTTTCATTTTGGAGCGCAGCAACAATTTGTGATTTGTGATTTTAAGCGAAGCGCATTTTTGGAATTTGCCATGAGTCGCATGAAACGAAATCGCAGATTTTATTTCATGCGACTCATGGCCTGCATCATCGCTTTCCCTTTCCCGCCTTGCATCATCTTCATCATTTTGCTCATTTGGTCAAATTGTTTCAATAGCTGATTCACATCTGTTACCGTAGTACCACTACCGCCTGCGATACGCTTTTTACGTGAACCATTAATGACGTGTGGTTGCGTGCGTTCTTGAATAGTCATGGAATGGATAATCGCCTCAATACCTTTAAAGGCATCATCATCGATATCGACATCCTTCAACATTTTACCGGCGCCAGGAATCATACCCATCAAATCTTTCATATTTCCCATCTTCTTGATCTGCTGGATCTGGGAAAGGAAATCATCAAAACCGAATTGGTTCTTCGCAATTTTCTTACTTAATTTTCTTGCTTCCTCTTCATCAAACTGTTCCTGAGCACGTTCTACCAAGGATACGACATCACCCATTCCTAGGATGCGGTCTGCCATACGTTCTGGGTAAAAGATGTCGATCGCCTCCATCTTTTCTCCAGTACCTATAAATTTGATAGGCTTGTTGACTACAGACTTGATGGATAGCGCCGCACCACCACGGGTGTCACCATCCAGTTTAGTCAGGACCACTCCATCAAAATTGAGGCGCTCGTTAAAGGCCTTGGCGGTATTGACAGCATCTTGACCCGTCATGGAATCTACCACAAACAGTGTCTCGTGAGGTTTTACTGCATCGCGAACATCTGCAATTTCCTGCATCATTTGCTCGTCAATCGCAAGGCGACCGGCAGTGTCAATAATCACGGCGTTGAAGCCATTTTGTTTTGCATAGGCAATCGCCGCTAGGGAGATTTTTACTGGATCCTTCTCATCGCGGTTAGAGAAAACCTCCACGCCTATTTGATCACCGACCACGTGCAATTGGTCAATTGCCGCGGGTCTATAAATATCACAGGCAACCAAAAGTGGTTTTTTGCTCTTTTTAGTTTTTAGGAAATTGGCCAATTTACCAGAAAACGTAGTTTTACCAGAACCTTGTAATCCCGACATCAGGATAATACTTGGGTTTCCAGAAAGATTGATGCCTTCCACGGCGCCTCCCATTAGTTCCGTCAACTCATCCTTGACGATTTTTGTGAGCAGTTGACCAGGTTTAAGCGTGGTTAGAACGCCTTGACCCATCGCCTTTTCTTTAGCTGTGGCGGTAAAATCCTTGGCGATTTTATAATTCACATCGGCATCAACTAGAGCGCGACGTATTTCTTTTAAGGTATCAGCGACGTTGACCTCTGTAATGCTGCCGTGTCCTTTTAGGACGTGCATCGCCTTGTCTAGCTTGTCAGTTAAATTATCAAACATATTATTAACTCGTTTTTGAAGAAAGCAAAGATAGAATTATGTCGCGTGTCGTTCAAGGTTTTAGGAAGCTAATTGGTGTGCAATGCTTTGTTGGTTTTCGCTTTCGCGAAAGCGAAATTACCATCGTTAAAAAGGAACTGATTTGTATAAAAAACAGAACAGTTAGCAGCATATAATTTGTAAGAATTTAGGATGTGTTGCAAAATCTTAATTGCGAATAGTATATCTTTTAGCCAGGATAATCATGGATTTCTTGAAAATTGCAATTTGTTGGTAGCAGTTTGTTAGTTTTAAATGCATTCATCGACATTATTCTAATAACCATTAAAAACTCTTTATATGAAAAATTTACTTTTGAACATGGAAGTTGTGCGTTTAGCCGCAGATGACTATGTTGGTTTTACTTTCTTCGTTGGCTGTATGGCCATGATGGCCGCTAGTGTTTTCTTCTTCCTGTCGATGAGCAGCTTTGATAGAAAATGGCGTACGTCAATCTTAGTCTCAGGACTTATCACCTTTATTGCCGCCGTCCACTATTGGTACATGCGTGACTATTGGTCCGGTTTTGCAGAATCTCCAGTATTTTTTAGATATGTAGACTGGGTGCTGACGGTGCCGTTAATGTGTGTTGAATTTTACTTAATTCTCAAAGTCGCAGGAGCTAAAAAATCATTGATGTGGCAATTGATTCTGCTATCTGTGGTAATGCTGGTTACTGGTTATTTCGGCGAAGCGGTTGACCGTGACAACGCCTGGTTGTGGGGACTTTTTTCTGGAATTGCATATTTCGGAATTGTATATATGATATGGTTTGGTAGCGCTAAAAAACTCGCAGTTGCGGCTGGTGGTGATGTGTTAACAGCTCATAAGACTCTTTGTTGGTTCGTCTTAGTGGGATGGGCAATCTATCCAGTAGGATACATGGCGGGTACGCCTGGTTGGTATGAATCTTTCTTCGGCGGACTGGATTTGAATGTAGTTTACAACATCGGCGATGCGATTAATAAGATCGGTTTTGGACTAGTAGTCTACAATCTAGCTGTTCTTGCTACTAACAAAAAAGATGGGATAATAGAATAACGAGCATTTTATTAACTTTAAAGTTGAACCGCTTCCCAAAAGGAAGCGGTTTTTTATTTGCTTTCGCAAAAGGGAATTTACCACTCTCATGATCTACTATTTAGCATATTATAGAACGAAGCGGCTAGATGTTTTGATATTTTTGAAAGGACAATAAAAAGGATATATGGGAATTTTAGATAAATTAATGGGAAATGTCGGCGAGGTATCTGCCGAAGCACTTAAGAGTGAGTACGGTCATTTATTGATTGACAATGAAGCGATTGAAATGGGATTTGTTTTATTCCGCGATGTATTTTTATTTACCACACGTCGCTTGATTTTGATTGACAAACAAGGGTTTACGGGAAAGAAAGTGGAGATCAAATCCATGCCTTATAAAAGCATTTCTCGTTACTCACTTGAAACCGCCGGCACCTTTGACTTGGACGCAGAGTTGAAGATTTGGATATCCAGCGAGAATTTGCCCAGCGTCAGTAAAAAATTCTCCAAAGCAGTGGATGTTTTTAAAGTCCAACGATTGCTGGCTTCGAAGACGTGTTAAGTGTTTTGAGTAGTATAATTAGGGAGTTAAAGTTGTCTTTTGTGCGCTTATGAATTTAGGATCGATATTTATTTAATGTTATTCCAAAAAGATTTTAGCTGATTAATTCTATCCCACTACCATTTAATTGCGGCATATGAATAATTCCGTCTGCTTCAATCTTGACTCCATGCGCAATATCATTGCTCAATAATAATGCTCCATCCATATCAACATAATCTAGTTGCGGTAACAATTGCGCAATGGCTGATATCCCGACACTCGATTCGGTCATGCATCCTACCATTGCTTTAAGGTTTAGTTTTTTCGCTTCTGCAATCATGCTCAACGCTGGTGTTAGTCCACCACACTTCATCAATTTGATATTTATGCCGTCAAAGAAGTGAGCACACTTCTTTACATCCTCGGGTAGGATGCAGCTTTCATCTGCAATTATCGGTAGGGCGCAATCTTCAGAAAGCTTTTTCATACCATCAAAATCATCTGCCCGTAGCGGTTGTTCTATAAATTCTACTCCTAACATTTTCAAGAGTTTCGCATTATTTTTGGTTTTCTCCCAGCTCCAAGCACAGTTGGCATCCACCCTAAAAACACTCGTAGTATGTTTTCTGAGCTCCTTTACAATTCCAACATCATCAGTAGTGCCAAGTTTTATCTTGTAAATAGGCCAAGGCTTCTCCTTAATTTTTGATACCATTGTCGATACTTCATCTAGACCAATGGTATAATTTGTTATGGGATAAACTTTCATGGTAGAATTCCATAATTTGTACAAAGGCTGTCTTTTAATTTTACCATAAAGATCCCATGCTGCGGCGTCTAACGCACAAATTGCAAAATTAGAGAGATTTCTATCTTGAAGACCTTTGTGGAAATCAGGCGGTGAGCTCAATGTATAATCAGTTAAAAATGAAGTAACCGATTGTATCTCTGATACCAGACTTTCTATACTAATGTTATAGTAAAGATTAGAGGTAGCCTCTCCATATCCCCAGTGCCCATCCTGATGCAGGCAAACAATCAACGACGGTTGATGGGTTCGTGATTCTCGGGAGATAGCAAATGTGTGGCGAAGTTGTAGTATAAATCTTTTTAATTCAAATTGCATAGCTATCTTTTAGCTGTAAATTGATCAACATATTTATCATTCATCGTCTTGTAACCATAAATTTTCCATGTAAATATATCAGAATCGGAATGCCTGTGTTTTTTAGTAATCACAGGTTGTGAGAATAAGTTACTCCCATAATAGCTGTATTAATTAAGATGAATAAAATTTGAAATATTCAATCCTGGGTATCTCATTTGACAGAAATCAGGGTAGTATTTGGAAACTGAACTATTTCAATCAAAAATTAACTATTGGTGTTGTGATAATCAACTACTCGTTAGCAACACTGATGTGAAGATCTAACTTTGCTTAGACATTTATGGCAAATAAGTTAGTAAAATCAAATATTCGGAAGCATAATCCTAGTGATCATAAACCACTTTGTTTAATTCCCATGAAACTTCTAGAGCCTTTTGTGGTATTCTTCAAGTCCTTTTTGAGCAGGATGTAAATCAAAAAAAATGCCCTTTCGACATGAGGCGAAAGGGCATTTTATAAATATTGAATTTTCTAGTTGATTCCTACAACCTCCAGATCAAACACCAAGTCTTGTCCCGCGAGTGGGTGATTTGCATCAACGATGATGAATTCATCTTTTACATCTGCTACCCGCAATTGGCGTTCAGATCCATCAGGATTTTTCGCCATTAGTCCCATACCTACTTCTGGCTTGATATCTTCTGGCAATTGGTTTCTTTCTACTTTTTGAAACAAATCCTTTTGAATATCACCGTAAGCCTCGTCCATTGGGATCTCAATGGTTTTTTTCTCATTGACTTTCATTCCAGTCAGCCCTTTCTCAAAACCTGGTATAAGTTGACCTTCACCCAATTTTGCCTCTAATGGCTCTCTGTTTTCTGAGGTGTCAAATACACGGCCATCTTCCTTAAGTTTTCCCGTGTAATGTACTTTTACAGTGTCATTTGCTTGTACTTGACTCATAATCATTGTCTTTTTAATGTCAGCTGCGAAGGTAAAAAATACAGATACCCAGCAAAATTCAGCGCGTAGGAATTCGCGAGATTAAGAAAGACTTAACGCTTAAGGAGGGTTATTCGCTTTTGTGAAAGCGGATAGTTTCAGAATCTAGGCATCAATTGAGGTCACAAACAAATTCAAAACTTACGTAAAAAAACCTTAAGTTGGAAACCCTTAGTCTTTAATGATTCGTGCTTGTTTTCTCATGCGTTTGGGGCCAAACCATAGCCAAAACCCGGTAAATGTGAAGAGAAATAGAGCGACGCCCATGACACTAGAAAAAATCACTTTAAAAACATCGTTGCCCGTATTGAACCAAACATCTAAAATTGACCCATCGTGAATATTTTCAATGATATCTGCAGTTCTTGTGGAGACTAGCAGCACTTCCCCAGTTGTGCCGTCCAGATGAATTTCCTGATAGTTTTCTTCAAATATAAATTTGGCTACTCCTTTTTCTGGTCGCACGTCAATACGTTGCAGTTGTGTGCTCATCAATGGATCAACGTCACTTTTCAACGTTTGAAAGGCGATAGCTTGCAAAGAATCTATAGGCATCCAGTTATGAAGATCAGTGGAAACGCCCTGCACCGTTTTAGACTGAATAATACCATTACTGTTTTTTTTCCAACCTAAAAGTACAGATGTGATGGAAACAATGAAAAAAAACAGAAATAACGAGGCGCCCATCGTACGATGAATTTTCCTGTACCAGCGCAATCGTTTCGCTTGTTTTTTTCTTTTTATCATCGATCAGGTGAGAACTTATGACTTTTGAAAGTAGCTATTTAGGTGATTTTTTTTTGAGGTCGCAAATCTAGGCAATCCTATACTGTAGCTAGATCGTCTTGGGTTTGTTTTGGCTCTTCATGGTTGAAAAATCTTGAAATGTCTTTTAACGCAGTGTACCTTGAAGAGATGTTGCTAACACGTGTTGTATGCTTTAGCAGCAACCACTTCTAGTTGTAACTATTAAATCGTTTACAGTTTTCGCGAAAGCGAACCCACTCAAACCATTAAGACTGAAATCCAACCACTTACATTTAAAACCACTTTAACGCACCAATCATCTAAAAACCAATAAATAAGACTACTTTTGCGCCCGCTAAGAAGCGCTATTTTTATGAAAGATATTAGAAACATTGCGATTATTGCTCACGTTGACCACGGGAAGACTACACTGGTAGACAAGATTTTGCACCACTGTGAAATTTTCCGTGAGAACGAAGCTACGGGAGAATTGATTCTTGATAATAACGATATTGAACGCGAGCGCGGGATTACCATCCTGGCCAAAAACGTTTCCGTTATGTACAAGGGAACTAAAATCAATATTATTGATACACCTGGTCACGCCGATTTTGG
>JBBSPH010000064.1:0-10167 GCA_038258985.1 Flavobacteriales bacterium | reverse complement strand
AGATATAACTGAAGTGACTAATAAGCAATTCCGAGAATTTATCAATGCCACCAGTTATATTACGGTAGCAGAAAGACCAGTGGACTGGGAAATATTGAAAAAAGATCTTCCTATCGATACTCCGAAACCCGCAGATTCCCTGTTACAGCCAGGCTCTCTTACTTTCAATAAGAATGTAGACGCGGTAGTCAACATGCAAAATTATGGCCAATGGTGGACTTGGAAGCTGGGTGCGGACTGGAGACACCCGCAAGGACCAGGCAGCTCTATCGTGGACAAAGATAATTTCCCGGTTGTTCACATCGCCTTTGAGGATGTTCAAGCCTACTGCAAATGGGCGAACCGACGGTTACCCACCGAGGCCGAATGGGAATCTGCCGCGCAGGGTACAAATTCAAACCAAATTTTTACGTGGGGTAACGATTCCAACCTCCTAAATAAAAATGCCAATACCTGGCAGGGAACTTTCCCGGTGCGCAATGAGAGTGTGGATGGTTTTGAGTTTATCGCACCGTCCAGATCTTACCCGCCCAATAGTGTTGGGATGTACGATATGTTGGGCAATGTATGGGAAATCACCTCAGACTTATTCAACACGTCATATTACCAGCAATTGGATACGTCAAAACAACTCATTAATCCTGCTGGACCAACGGTATCAAATAATGGATCAAACACGAACGTTCAGGAAGTTGTCATAAAAGGCGGGTCGTTTTTATGTCATGCGTCCTATTGCGCTAGCTTCCGTATTTCTGCAAGAATGGGCATGGAACTGACTTCCTCGTCCGACCATACGGGTTTTAGAACCGTGGCAACTGCCCAAATGATTGCAGAAAAATCATCTAATTAAATGTCATTTCACCAATTTTAGGATATCTCGATAATTAAAATCAGTTAAGATTATGCTGGTTATTTCGCTTTCGCGAAAGCGAACTATCCTATATAATCATGCGTTAAATAGGTGTCATTTGATGTCTATAGGTAACTGAATCCCATAAAAAAAACCTACATCAAACCGCAAATGGCTATGATGTAGGCTTGGTAAATTAATTTCAATCTAGCTACTTAATCAATAAACGATAGGTAAAGGATTGCCCATTGACCATACCCACAATCATATAAACCCCTGCATTTAAGTCTGGGATTTGCAATGCCAAAATATTACCATTTGAACTATGGGTTAGTTTGTGGGAAATATTCATATAATCTACAAGTGATATATTTTCAACAGAGGATATGGCATCTGACCAGACAAGATTCGTGTTGTTTTTGGCTGGGTTAGGGTACACAGATACCACAGGTGTGCTATTGACTGAGCTTTTATTCAGATTTGAGGTAGGTTCAACTCCATAAATCAACTGGCCGTTGACATAGGCAGTGATTTGTGTGTTTGCCTGATAGGCGTTGTTGTTAGCGTAAGAATAATCATCTAATTCGTCAAATTTTGACCAATCTTGTTTGTTGATTCTAAACCTCATTTCGCCAGTCTCACTGAACGCGCTTAAATTGCCTGCATTAGTATTAAAAGCAACTTCAAAATAGCTTCCCAGTTCATTTGAATTTTGGAAAGACCCATTGATGGCAGAATTATTCAAAACAGAATAATCAATAGCGTATCTCAACGGTGAAGGTGTCTCTGGAGTGAACCAGTATCTAAGCGTAACATCCTGAAGAGCTACTGGCTGGTTGCCGGTATTTAGCAATCTCAAATTTGGCTTTACAGAATTATTACCAGCCGCATCCTTATTTTGATGCAGTACAATTAGATTGTATTGTTGCTCATTTGATACGACAGGTTCCTCGCCAGATATAAGTTCTCCATCCCAATAGACAGTAATTTTATCCGTCACCACATATTGTCTGGCACCGCTGTAACTGTAGTCATCGGATTCATCGAAGTCAGTCCAATTACTTTTTGCTATCCGTGTTTTGATTTCTCCCGTATTTCCAAATGCAGCAATTTCAGCAGCTGTATCAAAGGTTATCTCGAGGTAATAATTTGCACCATCTCTAGCTTCAGAAAGTGGTACAAAACTACCTTTAACAGATGAAGTTCCCAATTGCGCATAGTCCGTATAGAAGTTCAAAGCAGAAAAGTCCTCTACAGTGAACCAATACCGCACGGAAAGCCTATTTAAAGCCACTTTGAAATCGGCTTCATTCTTTAGTTTGAATTGAGGACGTATGCTATTGTTGGTCAGTTTCCTGTCACCGTCCTTGTATTCAACAACTATGAATGGCGCTTTCTTTGTTACCTCTTCTGAAAAGCACGACAAATTGCTCTCATCAAGCAAGGCTGCAACGCGATAAGTATACGCTTTGCCAGGTGTCAGGCCAGAATGTATATAGGTATAGGTGCTATCTGAAACCCGAATCAATTCTTCAAAAGCACCATTCTCCTCTTTCGCTTCCACCACAAATCCAAAAGGAGTTGCCAAACTACTTTCCCAGTTAACTTCAATTTCAGTAGGTGAAACCCCTCTTGCAGTCACATTCTCTACTGCATTTAGTTCGATGGTAATCGATGTGTTTTCTACAATATCAAGAACATCTGAAGTCAGTATAATATCCCCTTTTCTAATTTCGTAGGGTTGTGGCACGTTGGAAGCTACATTATAAAATATCAACTGTCCATCGTTTTGCGGGATTTTGAATTCTCCATTGAAACTAACTACCAACTCACTTAAATTGCTGCTGCAATTGCTCAGATTCATCGTTACCGTATATGGTGTAACTTCTGTAGTAACAGTATTGTAAATGTCTGCCCAGTCAGAGATACCGATTACTGATTTATAAGGTTCGAAAACGGTGTCTTCATTTGCAGTACCAGCGGCATTCCACACTTCCCAACCTTCTTTCTTTCGATCAAAGCCATCAACAGTTCCATCTAAAACCGTCCATAAACCAAATTCTAAACCTGCCTCGCCAGCATTGTCTACCCATCTGTGCAATTGGATATTTTCAATCGACGGTAATCTTAGATTCGTTTTCTTCCAGAAATAAGCTAATGCCGCTGCCTGTGTGGTTTCATTTGCATTTGCATTTCTTTCCGTATTTGAACTAAAACCATTTTCTGATAATAAAACAGTTCTCACTTTTTTACCGTTATACAAAACCTCTTTTTGGCGTACGTAAGCATCAATCATTTCAAGATTTCGAGGCGTGATTTGAGGCGTATTGAAGTTCAACTGAGTTTGTGCAATCGGGTCTTCCCAGACCTTAGGATTAAATAGATTGGTAGGGTAGGAGTGCCATCCAATTCCCCACTCATAATCGCCTCCCTTTATACTCAAGGCATTTAAAGTCGCTAAAATATCTTTCGATCTAAAATTTACTTCACTTACTGGCTTACTGTTGAAATGCTTTGTAAAGGAGCCAAAGACCTTGGCGGTAGGGTTATGTTTCCTAATAGTGTAATGAACCATTCTCATTGAACGGTCGTAAATCTCTGTATACAGGTTTACTGGCTTCTGACCGGCATGCGTCCAACTGGTATGTGCATCTACCTCATTGTGAATTATCCACTGATCCAGTCGACCGTATAATTTGTCAGGTCTGGAGTACCGTTGTGAAAGGAAGTCGACCATAGCGGTATAATATTCTATGCCCTCCTCGGTAGTTACATTTGCCATACTATACAATCCCAGCGATGCATCAGGGTGAACGAAAATCCGTTTCAATTCTTCATTAACAATATTGATAGGGATTAAAAGAACAAAGGCGGCTTTTATATCGCTATCTGAAAGCATTTTGATACGACTGTCTAGGCCAGCTACAAAATTTGGATTTATATTATAAATCTTTCCATTGTAGTCATGTGTTAAGGTTGATGGAGCGAGGCTAAAAACTCCGTTCAACAGCAGGTTAATTTTCATGCTAGAAATATCCAAATCGGTCAAATCGGAAAAATTGGGTAATGTAGTCGGGCTTAGCCCGTCCAGACCTTTGATGGTTTTCGCTTTATTTTCCTCAATATTGTTTACCGATATGGCGGAGATATCACTGGGCCAAGTCATATTTGAAGTCAATTCATAAGAATCATCTCCCGTTTTTTTGACAACGGCCCATCTAGAATACAATCGGTCATAATTGTGATCAGATTTCTGGATGTACCGATTAACCTGTAATTCAAAAACTTGATCAATTGCGGTGATAGGAGTTAGGAAGTTAAAATCGGATTGATTGAAACCGTATTGGTTTGGTTCGATTTCGGCCAAGAATAATTCTTCGGAATCATCTGTAATGACACCTTTGATCATTACCGAATCGGTAGTCACTTTGATGTTGGATACTGAATTTTCAAAGGCTTTGTTTAGATAGCGCTGAAAATCCTGATCAATGACTAAACTTAGGAATTTGTCGCTGTTCTGCTCATCTAGCAATTCTTGTGGCGTTGGTTTTCTTAGCTGGATATTCCTTATAAAAATAGTTTTCGCTGCATCTTCATTTCTTCCAAAATCAAATCTAAAAAAGGACCATTCCTTGGATAAAAAATTATCTGCATAAAGTCTGGGATTGATGACATACGTACTCCATTCTTGGGATGGTGGGATCGCTGGAGCGGTCAACTTTTGAGTAGCGTTAATCGGCGGGCCGTAGAACAATTCCAATTCATTGTACGCTTCTTCCGTTTTATATTCAAAGGAAAGGATATAACTTTGATCAATATCATAAAGTTCGCTGATTGTTTTTGATATAATCCAAGGATCATTTGCACTGGTGTTTAACTGATAGGAACCATCAGCAAGTTGTGTGGCCTGTAAAAATGGACTTGTAGCATTTACATCAAGTTCAATGATGATCGTCTCCTTTACTTCCAGTGCTTTTTTCTCGGTATTTGTTGGCTCCCGAACCACAAGGTTACTTACTTGAATATCCAATCCAGGGAGTCGTCCAAAATCAAACCTAAACAGATCATAGGATTCATTCCAGACGGGTGCTGTGATTTTCATGATCGTAGAAAACTTCTTCCGCGTTGTTGAAGGCTCTAAGCTGCCAAGTTGAGCGCGTCGAGCCCCACTGATGGGTCTACCATAAAAAATCTGGAGGTCATCTAATCCACTTGTAGAGGTATAATCAAAACTGATTACAAAAGTTTTTTGAGGGTCAAATGTGGTGTTAATTAATTGAGATTCAACCCAAGGATCAGTCCCATTGGTAGTCATACTATAGTTCTGTGACGATGTTTCAGTTAGTGCTAATTGATTCGTTCTATTGGAATTCAAATCAATTTCAATTACTTCACCTGGCATGGCAGCTCTCAACTGTAGATTTTTAATTTTTATATTTTGTCCAGCCACCTTCCCAAAATCAAATCGAAACCTTTCGTAGGAAGCATTCCAAACCAGCGCCTCATATTTCATAAATGCTTTAAAGGTTTTATATTCTGAAGTAGGCGAGAGACTACCGAAGGTTACAGATCTCGCAACACTCACCGGTACTCCATAAAATATTTGTAAATCATTTAGGCCATTTAACGCTAGATACTCAAAACTGATCACGTACACCTGTTGTGGATCAAATGCTGCCACAGGAGTAGTTTGAATCCATGGATCACCTCCTAAAGTTTGAATATCATAAGAGCCTACAGGTGACTCTGTAATATTCATCTGATTTTTGAGATTTGGATTGAGCTGCAAGGAGATGTCTTGACCTATTGCAGACATACTTACCATTGCTAGTAAGAAGAGGAAAGATATTTTCATGATAGAGAGTTTTCAGAAAATTAAAATTTATCATCATTTAAAGTATCCTGTTCTAACCTGTTGGGTATCAAATAAAAATATGGCCTAATTAAAATGAAACCAATCAATCTCAACAGTAGAATTATCCTTGCTAGTAGACTCTATCCATAATGCGTGAATACCGGTTTCATTAGTTGATGGAGTCGTAATTATTTGCCAATCAGGATTTGAAGGTATCTTCACATCAACAAGTTTTTTGTGCCAAGGTTTGTCCGAGTATACGCTTAGCTTCGCACCGTCCGGTGATTTTATGCGCAGGGTAAATGAAGATACGCCTGATTCAAAATTCAAATATTTATAAATAGCCGCATCTGAACTTTCAAACTTTGATAAAATTTCATTCTTCTCCGCGTTTTGCTCAATCCGCACATTGCCATGCAATAAACAAGCGGCTGCTGCGTCAATCTTTTGAGTTGCTTTCAAAGGTAAAGAAGCCCCTTGAGTAGTCATTTCTACCTCTGGAATTGAGCCGTCTTCCAAAAAACTAATTTTTTCGACACATGCTTTTCTCATGGATCGAACTCCATGGGTAGAGCGGTGATAGAACACATACCATTGATTTTTAAACTGAGCAATGGAACCATGGTTATTCCAGTTGCCAGGGTTGGATCCATTATTGTCTATGATGACTCCACCATAAGTATAAGGACCTAAAGGAGAATCACTGGTCGCATAACCTATACTAGTGGGCCTGTCTTCCCTACTAATGTCAGAATAGACTAGGTAATATATTCCTTGTCGTTTTGTCATAAAAGCACCTTCATGAAAAAAATGTTCTTTTTCCGTGACAACGTTATTTTTAATGGAGGTGCTATCAATAGAGATCATGTCTTCGTTTAGTTTAGCCATTTTGAGGTTGAACTGTCCCCATAGATAATATGCGGTACCATCGTCATCCACAAAGACGGAAGGATCAATCTGATTGTGACCAAATAAATCGATCTTTTTCCCTTGTTTAAAGGGCCCTAAGGCATTTTTTGAAATTGCTACCCCTTCAGGAGCGTTGATGTCTGGTTGGCAATAGTAGAGGTAGTGATTGTCGCCCATTTTTATGGCGTCGGGCGCGAAAAGGACTATATCATTGTACGGAACTTCATCACTATTGCCTTTAGAAGCAAAAACGTCCTCTTTCAATCGCCACTGAAGCATATCCGTCGTATATAAAATATCGTGACTGCTGGAGCAATAATAATCTAGACTTTCATCGGTTGATCCATAAACGAAAAGAGTGTCTTTTGCAAAAACCTTAGCGGAAGGATCTGCTAGATAAATTCCTGGAGGTGAAATAGGATTTTGTGCATGTAACACTGTAGTTGTTGAACTGAGTATAAAACACATCCATAATACAGTAAGATGTAAGTTGAGTTTCAAATCATGTGTGTTTATAATTCCTGATGAGATTGGCCAGCTATATTTTCATTGTTTTTAAATGTTGCAATAGCTCTGACTGAAACTTTTTTTGCACCGCTGAATTGGTGTTGTTATAATAGAGGTTGTTCCATTCTTGCGGATCTTTCTCTAAATCAAAGAACTCTCCAGCGATGATGTCATCTTTGCCGTAATTATTTGAATTCTCTTTCCTCTTTAAAACAAGAATAAGTTTGTGCGTTTTGGATCTCCACATAAAGGCAGCTTCTCCTTCACGCTCATGCAATGTGGAGAAACTAGCTACCCTATTTTTGGTGGATAAAAGACTTTTACCAGGTAGCTTTTCATCAGCTTTAATTCCCGCAAATTCCAGTAGCGTAGGCATTATATCGATATTTTCAGTAGGAGAGTTATTAATCGAATTTCGCTTCACTGATTTTGGCAATGCGCTTCCAGATATAATCATTGGAACCCTAACACTCGAATCGTAAAGTGTGTACTTATTGAACCTATAATAATGCTCACCCAACATTTCTCCGTGATCGGACGTGTATACAATAATCGTGTTTTCTAATAACCCCTTTTGCTCAAGAGATTCCAGAACTCTTCCCATCATGTCGTCTATCCAAGAGACATTAGCATAATAGCGCAGTGTCATCAGTTTCCACTGTTCTTCCGTGGCGTCTTTCCAATAATCCACGTACATCTCTCTTCTATTTACTCCTTGTGCGTGAACTGAGTAATCATATTTTTGTGGTTCTCCCTGAAATTCTGGATTATTGTTTTGTAATTGATCTGGTGCAGGTGGCTGTTTAGCATAATTGATATCATCCAGATTATATAATTCTTCATAACCTGCGGGAACATTATGACCTGCGTGCGGTTTCATATAGGACAGATAAAAAAACAATGGTCTTTTATCATCCCTTTTTTCTATATAATTTAAAGCTTGCTTAGTGATCCAACCATCCCGATGATCCTCCTCTGCTAGTTTGCTCGTGAAGCCTAAGTAACCGATGTTGTTTTCTTCACCTGGTCCCATGTCCGCAATTTCAGCATCGTATCGTCCCTTAGCTTCTGGGTTCATTGATGCCATTGACATTCCACCTATTTCAGGAATTTCAGAGGTATAGCGCGTCTCAAAACCGCGAGTATCTGTTTTAAATTTTCCCCAGTGTGTTTTCCCAAATCCAGCAGTCTCATACCCAGCATCCTTAAAATATTGAGCAATTGTTTTTCCCGGCATTAATGAGTCTGGAACTCCACCACTGTTGCGATATACTCCGGTTTGATTTGGGTATAACCCGAACATGATAGAATTGCGGCTAGGCACACACATGGGAGCCTGACATACAGCTTGATTAAAAAACACCCCTTCTTTTGCGAGTTTATCTAGTGTAGGAGTGACCACCTGTTGATTCACCAGTCCCAGAGCGTCCCACCTGTGTTGATCATCCATGATGAAAATCACGTTTGGACGCTGTTCTTCCTCTATCGCTGCGGCATTTGTTGTTTGATCTTTACAACCGCTAGAAAGCGACAGCCAAACAGATATGTAGAGAATAGAATTTAACCAGCGCATAGCAAATATTTATGGTGTGATTTTTCGGGTTTCAATATTCAAAGGATCATCAACTAGATCGCCAGACTCAACTCTCCAATTTTTTAGAGCCTCTTTCAATTCGGATTGTTTTGTCTCTACATTAAAATTCCCTGCTAGATTATTGATTTGTCCGGGATCCTTCTCCATATCATACAATTCCTCAAATGGACGGCCGGACTCTAATTGTTTTAAAAGACTATACTCTAAAGTATGGGTCAATTTCGCATCAAGAGTCGCCTGATAGCTTGAATTGCCCCAACCTTTCTTTTCTCTTAGATCTGCGGGTAGTTCGTAACTTTTTTCATGCATCAAATTTTTTATGTAGTAATAGCGCCCATCGTACACCATCCTGCTCGGGTAATGCTCCTTTCTAGGAGGGCCGTGTGAGTGGTGTTCACCAAAAACGTATTTTCTTTCATCAAGATTTGCCTTTCCAGTTATGATGGGCACTATTGATTTACCTTGAACTGTTTCGGGTATTTCAATGTGCAAATAATCAAGTATGGTGGGCATAATATCGATATGGGATATCAAGGCATCTTCAATTCTATTTTTATCCACTCCAGGGCCGCTTATGACGAAAGGTACATGCAATCCAGCGTTATAGGGCGATGCCTTGGCTCTATGATAAGGTTCTCCCTGGTCTCCCGTATAAATAATTAAAGTGTTGTCAAAAACACCTTTGTCTTTTAATGCCTGAATAATCGCACCAGCACAAACATCAGCTAATTGTACAGAACCATAATATTTGACAAGGTCTGCCCGCATTGCTGGTGTGTCGGGCAAATATTTA
The DNA here is from genome assembly GCA_038258985.1 of Flavobacteriales bacterium. Classification (GTDB taxonomy): domain Bacteria; phylum Bacteroidota; class Bacteroidia; order Flavobacteriales; family Flavobacteriaceae; genus Nonlabens. The sequence continues at coordinate 659 of JBBSPH010000064.1, read as the reverse complement.
GGCACTTCGATTGCGGAATCTTCTGGAAGGTATTCAGAAAATTTATCCATATGATGGTCAAAATTGCGGTGTGGAGGCGCTACGTTTGCCTGAAAGAAAAAAGGTTGATCACCAGCATCATCTATAAATTCAGAGATTACCCTATGAAATTCTTCTGGATCATTTTGAACTGGATTGCGCTGGTCGTATGGAAACTTCCATGGTGGACTCATGTGAAATTTCTGTGTGATAGCGGTAAAATATCCTTGCTTGCTTAAAACCTCTGGTAGTGTATTAATATATTCATGAATACCAACCTGATCTACAGTTTTGGAACCACGGGTGAATTCTGAATCAGGATCATCTAGTCTAGGAGTGATAGTGTTTCTCCAATGGCCGTTTGCATGCGGATACATTCCCGTCATGATGGAACTTCTGCTGGGTGAACAGGAGGGAACTGCGGCAAAGGAGTTGGTAAATAGAGTTCCTTCTTTGGCTAGTTGATCTACATTAGGTGTAGAAATACCTTTTGTGCCTACCGCAGACAAATGATAGCCTTGATCATCTGTCAAGATTAAAACAATGTTCAAATGTTTTTCGTTTTTTTTGCTTTCGCTTTGAGCGAAAGAAGTATTACCCGCAGTAAGCATCGCAAACAATAAAAAGGGTAGGGTGTATCT
>JBBSPH010000063.1:0-10300 GCA_038258985.1 Flavobacteriales bacterium | reverse complement strand
GAATTAAGGAAGAAATCCAAAAGCAGGTGAGAGAGACTCTTGAAAAACTTCAAGGGAAATCTTCCAAATCTAAAGCTGCAAGATACCGTAGAGATAAGCGAGACACTCACCGTGAAAAAGTTGAGGCTCAAGAACAGGAACAAGCAGAAGATAAAAGAATTCAGGTTACGGAGTTTGTAACTGTAAGTGACCTTTCCACGATGATGGATGTACCGGTGAACCAGGTAATTGGTGCTTGTATGTCATTAGGTATGATGGTAACCATGAATCAGCGTCTAGATGCTGAAACCATGACCATTGTTGCAGAGGAATTCGGATTTGAAATGGACTTTGTCAATGCAGATATTGAAGAAAGCATTGCCGAAGTTGCAGATACTGAAGAGCAATTGGTTACTCGTGCCCCTATCGTTACCGTTATGGGTCACGTAGACCACGGTAAGACATCTCTTCTGGATTACATCCGGGAAGAAAATGTAATTGCTGGAGAAAGTGGAGGAATTACTCAACACATAGGTGCCTATGGTGTAGAACTCAAAGGAGGTCAAAAAATCGCTTTCCTTGATACACCTGGTCACGAGGCATTTACCGCAATGCGAGCACGTGGTGCTCAAGTTACTGACCTTGCAATTATCGTAATCGCAGCTGATGATGACGTAATGCCACAAACCAAAGAAGCAATTAGCCATGCGCAAGCAGCTAATGTGCCAATTGTATTTGCCATAAATAAGGTGGATCGTGACGCAGCTAATCCAGAAAAAATTAAAGAATCCTTAGCTAACATGAATTTGCTGGTGGAAGACTGGGGTGGTAAAATCCAATCCCATGACATTTCTGCTAAAACTGGACTAGGAGTTGCAGAACTTTTAGAGAAAGTATTGTTAGAGGCAGAATTGCTAGACCTTAAGGCAAATCCTAATAAACAAGCAACAGGTACTGTTGTGGAAGCATTCCTTGATAAAGGTCGTGGATATGTATCTACTATACTAGTTCAAGCGGGTACTCTTAAAGTAGGTGATTATGTACTTGCTGGTCGTACCCACGGTAAAGTAAAAGCGATGCAGGATGAACGTGGACATGAGGTGAAAACAGCAGGTCCATCAACACCCGTATCTATTTTGGGACTAGATGGTGCGCCACAAGCGGGTGACAAGTTCCATGTATTTGCAGATGAAAGGGAGGCAAAAACAATTGCATCCAGAAGAACTCAATTACAACGTGAACAATCCGTAAGAACTCAGAAAACGCTTTCTCTTGATGAGATAGGAAGACGTATTGCTCTAGGAGACTTTAAAGAGCTTAACTTGATTCTTAAAGGTGATGTGGATGGTTCTGTAGAGGCATTGACAGATTCCTTCCAGAAATTATCTACTGAAGAAATACAAGTGAATATCATTCACAAAGCTGTTGGTGCAATCACCGAGAGTGACGTATTGCTCGCCAGTGCATCAGACGCGATCATTATAGGATTTAACGTTCGACCACAAGGAAACGCGAGATCGGTTGCTGAGCAGGAAGAAGTGGACATCAGAATGTATTCCATCATCTACGATGCGATCAATGACTTGAAAGATGCGATGGAAGGAATGCTTTCTCCAGAGTTAAAAGAAGAAATTACGGGATCTGCTGAAGTTAGAGCAACATTCAAAATTTCTAAAATCGGTACCATTGCTGGTTGTATGGTACAGGATGGTAAGATCTACCGCAATAGCGGCGTGAGATTGATCCGTGATGGAGTAGTAGTTTATACTGGTGAACTTTCAACCCTTAAGCGTTTCAAAGATGATGTTAAGGAAGTTGCAAAAGGATACGAGTGTGGTATACAAATCAAGAACTACAACGACCTATATGAGAATGATATCATAGAGAGTTTCCGTGAGGTTGAGGTAAGAAAGAAGTTGAAGTAAGATTCAATACTCCATATCAAAAAATCCCGTTTCAATTTATTGAAACGGGATTTTTTACGTCTGTATACTATGGTTACCTAAAAATATAGCCTAGATGAAGGCTCCTGAATGAGCATGGCAAAGCGATATTGTGTTTATGGCTTCAGCACTTTCGCGTTTGAAAATGTCTTTTGAATCTCAAGCAGTGCACGGTCCGCTTCTAAACGGCTGCGATATTTGCCTATCCACACCTTAAAATAGGGAGAATCATATTTTAATTCAGATTTCCAGGTAAGTCCTAGGGCATCATATCTTGACTTGACATTTGTAGCTTCCTGATTTTCGCCTTGAAATATGTGAACCGTATAACGATCATCAAAAACACCCTCTTTATCCATGGAAATCTTAGCTGCTACAAGGCGCTCTAGATTTGCTTCATTTACTTTGGAAGTGCTCTGTCCAAAACTTAATTGAGAGGTAATCAACACACTAGCAATGAGCAAGGTTGTTTGTATTGTTTTTCTAATCATAGCAATGCTTTTGGAGAGTTCGCTTTCGCGAAAGCGAACTTCTATTTAGAACCTTTATAAATTAATTTCTTCATTATCTCGTCCCAAAAATAAACCATTTATGACCTATTTTTGCAAGGCTTTAAGAATATGGTAGACTACCGTAACTAATACGCCAAAGTTATCGTAATAATCATCAAACGATATGATAAAGAATAAATTACATCTTTCTAATTTACAGCTGTTCATAGCTACCCTATTTCTGGTTTTTTCCATGATGGGCGCTCAGGCTCAAGAAGATGCTACTACTACAGACGGCGAGGCCGCTGTGCCTGTTGAAGCAGCAGATGCTCCTGCAGAATCTGCCTCTGGTGGAAATGCGACTCAAGGTGAGGCGCTGTTCAAAGCTAACTGTGCTGCTTGTCACAAATTGTACAACAAAGCCGTTGGACCTGCCCTTTTTGAAGTTTCTAAAAGACATTCCAGAGAATGGCTGGGTAAATGGATCGTGAACTCTGCGGCACTTATTGCAACAGGAGATCCAGAAGCTGTTGCCATTTACAATGAATATGGTCAGTCAAACATGAATGCCTTCCCACAGCTTTCACCAGACGATATTGATAATATTCTTGCTTATACGGATACACCTAAGCCAGCTGCAGCCGCGGTTGTTGCATCAACCGATGCAGTCGCTGGAGGTGGTACAAGCTCCACTACTAATAATATCGTACTAGGTGCCCTTGCTCTAGTGTTGGTTGTTTTAATAGTTGTCCTTTTTGCAGTAAATACAACACTCAAGAGATTTGCAGTTGCTAATGGCATCCAGACTGAATTTGAAGAAGAGCGTCCAACACGCACTCCTATCTGGAAAGCTTTTGTTCAAAACCAATTTTTGGTATTGGTGACAGCTGTTTTCCTATTGCTTGCCAGTGCCTACTTTGTTTACGGCGCGTTGATGAGTGTAGGTGTTGATCAAGGATATGCTCCAGTGCAGCCGATTCATTATTCACATAGAATTCATGCAGGTGCAAGTCAGATTGACTGTAAGTATTGTCACTCCAGTGCTAGGGAGTCCAAGCATTCTGGTATTCCTTCCTTAAATGTGTGTATGAATTGTCACAAGTCCATTGCGCAGGTTGCAGAGACAACTTATGCAGAGGGTATAGAGGAATATGGTATTGACTACAATAAAGAAATTGAAAAACTTTACAAAGCTACCGGCTGGTCAGCAGATGAGCAGGCGTTTGTTGGTGAAGAGGAACCAGTTCGCTGGGTACGTATCCACAACTTACCAGATCTTGCTTACTTTAACCATGCACAGCACGTAACTGCAGGTAACATTGCCTGTCAAACATGTCATGGTCCTGTTGAGGAAATGGAAATCATGTACCAATACTCACCGCTTACTATGGGCTGGTGTATCAACTGTCACAGAGAAACAAATGTTGATTTGCAGGGCAATGGTTACTATGAAGAGATCCATAAGGAATTATCAGAAAAACGAGGTGGTCGTCAATTGACCATCGCAGACCTGGGAGGAATTGAATGTGGTAAGTGCCACTACTAATACAATAGCTTAAGATATTTATGGCTACTACTAAAAAATACTGGAAAAGCACCGCGCAACTAGATTCGAGCAACGAGATGATCAAAAATCTCGAGCAGAATGAGTTTGCCGCCGCTGTTCCTACGGATGAATTCTTAGGAAACGATAAGGCGATGGAATCTTCCAGCACCTCACGTCGTGACTTCCTCAAATACGTCGGTTTCAGTACGGCAGCTGCATCACTTGCAGCTTGTGAGGGTCCCGTGATCCATTCTGTGCCCTATGTAAACCAACCAGAGAGTATCATTCCAGGTATTGCAAATTATTATGCTACGACCATTGCAGATGGTTATGATTTCGCGAGTGTTCTAGTTAGGACTCGGGAAGGGCGTCCCATCAAGATCGAGGGTAACCGTGATATTGCCGCTCGCGGTAATGCAAATGCACGTGTACATGCATCCGTTTTGGGATTGTATGATAACAATCGATTGAAGACTCCTTTAGTAAAGGGTAAGGAATCTACTTGGGCTACTTTAGATAAAGAAGTGCGCCAACAGTTGAATGCAAACGCTGGTAAGCAAATTGTGTTCTTGACGCAAACATTCGCAAGTCCATCCATCGCAAAGTTGATGGAGCAGTTTAAGGCTGCATATCCTAATGTTCGTCAGGTTACTTACGATACTATAGGAGAAGATGCTGCGCTAGATGCTTTTGAAGCGAAATACTTCAGTCGCGGTCTTGCAGATTACGATTTTGAAGATGCAGAGTGTATCGTTAGCGTTGGAGCTGATTTCGTTGGAGACTGGCAAGGTGGTGGTTTTGACACCAATTATGCACAATCACGAGTACCGAAGAATGGTAAGATGTCACACCATATCCAGTTTGAGTCAAACATGTCACTTTCTGGAGCAAATGCAGACAGACGTTACCCAGTAACGCCAACCGAGCAAAAACAAATTATTGCTGCTTTATATAGTAAAGTAGCGGGTGGATCTGCCAACAGTAGCCTATCAGATAAAGTTAGCAAAGCCGTTGAAGAGGCTGCCCAGAAACTGCGTCGTGCAGGAAGTAAGGGAGTTGTGCTATGTGGTCTTCCAGATCAAGGTGCACAGCAACTTGTGCTTGAAATGAATGAGCGATTAGGGAGTACGATAATGGATACTACTAATCCTATTCTAACGAGACAAGGTAGTCGCAGTGCGGTCAACCAATTGGTGAAGGATATGGAAAGCGGTTCCGTTGGAGCTGTTTTTGTCGCAGGTGTTGATCCTGTATATAGTTATGATGGGAGTGACGCTTTCGCGAAAGCGTGGAAAAAAGTGCCTCTTAAGGTATCCTTTGCATCCCGTCTAGACGCAACTGCAGAACAATCTGATTATGTGGCTACAACACCACACTACCTTGAATCATGGGGTGATGTAGAAATGAAGAAGGGAACTGTTTCCTTGATGCAGCCTACCATCAAGCCATTATTTGATACTCGCCAATTTCAAGATTCATTGTTGAAATGGTCTGGTAGTGATATAACATACAAGGATTATTTGAAAGATAGCTCTGTAGCAAATGGTTCTAGCTGGAACCAATCACTCCAAGATGGATTTTACACCGCAAGTTTCTCAGAAACATTAGGTGGAGAGGTTCAAGTACCAAACATCAACAATGCATCTGCATTACGCGACTTATCTGCTGCTGCTACTAATGGTGGTTATGAGTTAGTATTGTATACCAAAACCGCAATGGGTGATGGTACACAGGCAAACAACCCATGGTTGCAAGAATTGCCGGACCCAATTACAAGAACTACTTGGGATAACTACATTACTATTTCTCCAAAAGATGCGGAGAAACTAGAAATCGAAAACTATAACGTAGCAAACGGAGCCTTGGATGGTTCCTACGCTATCGTAAAAATGAATGGCGTGGAACGTAAGATTCCAGCTATCATTCAGCCAGGACAAGCGGTAGGAACTATCGGTCTAGCATTGGGCTACGGTCGTACGGCTGGGATCCAAGAAGAAATGCAAACAGGAGTGAATGCTTTCCCATTCTTTAAGGATGGAATTTCCGTTCAATCGGTGAGTGTTGAGGCTGCCGGTGGTGTGCATGAATTTGCTTGTACACAATTACAAAATACCATGATGGGTCGCGATATTATTCGTGAGACCGATATGGCTACCTATTTAACGGGCAATAAGGATAATTTCAATCCTATGCCAGAAGTATCCCTGAACCACATTGAAACTCCAGTGACATCACCAGATGTTGATCTTTGGGAGAGTTTTGATCGTTCAGTTGGACACCACTTCAATATGTCGATCGACTTAAATGCTTGTACCGGTTGTGGTGCGTGTGTGGTTGCTTGTCATGCAGAGAATAACGTTCCTGTTGTTGGGAAAATGGAAGTGCGTCGTTCAAGAGATATGCACTGGTTGCGTATTGATAGATATTATTCCTCTACCGATAGTTTTGAGGATGACGAGGCTAAAAAAGATGGTTTCTCTGGATTGTTTGGAGAAAATGGATCGTTAGGCGGTTTTGGTGAGTTGGAAATTCCAGCTGATGAACCTCAGGTTGCATTTATGCCGGTAATGTGTCAGCACTGTAATCATGCTCCATGTGAGACTGTTTGTCCAGTTGCAGCATCATCACATAGTCGTCAAGGTCAGAACCACATGATCTACAACCGTTGTGTAGGTACAAGATACTGTGCAAATAACTGTCCGTACAAAGTGCGTCGATTCAACTGGTTCCTATATAATGGAAATGATGAGTTTGATTATCACATGAATAACGATCTAGGTCGTATGGTTATCAATCCAGATGTAACTGTAAGATCACGCGGTGTGATGGAAAAATGTTCCCTATGTATCCAAATGACTCAAATGACGATTCTGGAAGCTAAGAAGGATGGTCGCATGATCAAGGATGGCGAATTTGCAACTGCATGTTCAAATGCCTGTTACAACGGTGCAATATCCTTCGGTGATATCAATGATAAGGCATCAGAAATTTATAAGGTGAAGCAACAGGATCGTATGTATCACTTGTTGGAAGAAGTAGGAACAGAACCTAACGTGATGTATCAGGTTAAGGTAAGAAACTATAATAACTAAGAAATTAATTAACGCACTATGGCTCATTATGAAGCGTCCATAAGAAGACCACTAATAACAGGCGACAAAACGTACGCTGATGTTACTAGAGATATTGCCTTTCCTGTTGAAGGACCGGCAAACAAACAGTGGTGGCTTGTGTTTACTATTGCACTTATCGCCTTTCTTTATGGTATAGGTTGTATTACGTACACCATTTCTACCGGTATAGGTGTATGGGGATTGAACAAGACCGTTGGTTGGGCTTGGGATATTACCAACTTTGTATGGTGGGTAGGAATCGGTCACGCGGGAACACTGATCTCTGCAGTATTGTTATTATTCCGTCAGAAGTGGAGAATGGCAATCAATAGATCTGCCGAGGCGATGACTATTTTCTCGGTTATCCAGGCGGGACTTTTCCCGATTATTCACATGGGTCGACCATGGTTGGCGTATTGGGTTTTACCTATTCCTAACCAGTTCGGTTCTTTATGGGTGAACTTTAACTCTCCATTGCTTTGGGACGTATTTGCGATTTCTACATATTTATCTGTTTCATTGGTATTCTGGTGGACAGGATTGCTTCCTGACTTTGCAATGATTCGTGATCGAGCGATTACACCTTTTAATAAAAAGATTTACGGTATACTATCCTTTGGATGGTCAGGTAGAGCAAAAGATTGGCAACGTTTTGAGGAAGTATCTTTGGTACTTGCTGGACTCGCCACTCCGCTTGTACTTTCCGTACACACGATTGTATCCTTTGACTTTGCTACTTCCGTAATTCCTGGATGGCACACCACGATCTTCCCTCCTTATTTTGTAGCAGGAGCGGTATTCTCAGGATTTGCAATGGTAAATACTCTTTTGATCGTCATGCGTAAAGTATGTCACCTTGAAAACTACATTACTATTCAGCATATTGAATTGATGAACCTAGTAATCATGATTACAGGATCTATTGTAGGTGTAGCTTATATTACGGAATTATTTATGGCTTGGTATTCTGGAGTAGAGTACGAGCAATACGCTTTCCTCAACCGTGCTACGGGTCCTTATGCTTGGGCATATTGGTCAATGATGACGTGTAACGTGTTCTCTCCGCAATTTATGTGGTTCAAGAAATTGAGAACAAGTATCGTTTTCTCGTTTGCGATTTCCATCGTGGTAAATATCGGTATGTGGTTTGAGCGATTTGTGATTATTGTTACCTCGCTGCACCGTGACTATATTCCATCTTCCTGGACAATGTTCTCACCAACGTTTGTAGACATAGGAATATTTATAGGTACTATAGGATTCTTCTTTGTGTTGTTCTTACTTTATGCACGGACATTCCCTGTAATTGCGCAAGCGGAAGTGAAATCCATCTTAAGATCCAGCGGTAACAAGTACAAGGAAATGAGAGAAAATCAACCGACGTCTAACCAAAATGCTGCCTCTGGTGACCCAATGGCACATCCAAGCGAGTAAAACAATGGCGACACAAAAAATACATGCTCTTTACAACGACGATGCTATTTTATTGCTTGCAGTAAAAAAGATCAGAGAGCAACATTACCATATTGAAGAGATCTTTTGTCCTTTCCCAGTTCACGGGCTGGAAAAAGCAATGGGTATCGCAAGTACTAGATTAGCGGTAACCTCATTTCTTTACGGGATTGTAGGGCTGGCGGTTGCTACTGCAATGATGAATTATATCATGATTGAGGACTGGCCACAGAATATAGGTGGTAAACCTAGTTTTTCCTATATTGAAAACATGCCGGCATTTGTACCTATCATGTTCGAATTGACCGTATTTTTTGCGGCTCACTTGATGGTAATCACATTTTATCTGCGCAGTAGGTTATGGCCTTTCAAGAAAGCAGAGAATCCCGATGTGAGAACAACTGACGACCATTTTTTAATGGAAGTTGATGCTCACGGAGAAGACCTCGAGTCCATCACAAAGTTTTTATACGATACAGGTGCTGTGGAACTTGTACTAATCGATAAAGAAGATCATTAATGAATATGTATTTTAAAACATTCATAGTTGCTTTTTCGGCTGTGCTGTTCGTTTCCTGTGGAGGCGATGGTGATAAGGAAGTTGGTGCAAAATCCAACCGCAGCGTACAGTATTTTCCAAACATGTACGAGTCTGCCGGTTATGAGACTTACCAGGAGGGTGAAATCTTCCCAGGTAATGTCGAGGCACAGAAACCAGTTGATGGAACTGTTTCTAGAGGTTGGTTACCCTACGATTTTGAAGATAGCAATGATGGGTACGCTTCCGCGAAAGCGAATTTGAAAAACCCAGTGCCATTAACGGAGAAGCATTTGACAAACGGACAGGCAATGTATACAATCTACTGCGCCATATGTCACGGAGATACTGGAAATGGTCAAGGACATCTGGTAACGACAGAAAAAATATTGGGAGTTCCTAGTTATGATGCCCGGGAGATTACAGAAGGATCCATTTATCACGTAATGTATTACGGTATCAACTATATGGGATCGTATGCATCACAAACCAGTACGGAAGAACGCTGGGAAATCGCACATTATGTAGAGGCATTGAGAGCTGACTTAATGGGAGTTGCTAGAAAACCAGTGATGGGTGAAGACGGAAAAATGATAACTATGGAAGCCAGCGCGACAGCACAACCAGCAGACTCGCTAGCTACACCAGCAAGTGATGCCGATTCTGAAGTAGAGGCAAATGAGCCACCAGTAACCGGCAGTCCAGCAGATGTTAATGATCAACAAACGAACGACGGCCAGTAAACCGACCCAAGAAGATATTATATATGTATACTCTTACAACTAAATTGAAAGTTTTTGCAATCTTCCTGATGGTATTAGGAGGTTTGTTGACTGCCGTAGGTTTCCTTCAAGCACCCGCTAGTGAAGCGGAAGTTGAGGAAATGCTTGCCAATGATGCAGCCCACGGTGGTGGTCACGGTGAAGCAACCGCCCATGATGAAGGTGCCGTCCATATGGATGATGCAAGCCATAGTTATAATGCTGATTTTGAAGCTTTAAGCGATCCTATGATGGAAGAAGGTGTTGAGGCTACGAGCAACGAATCGTCCGATTCATTACAGACTACTGAGCCTGTAATGGCCTCAGATGAGCAGGAGGCAACACTAGTTACTAGTGAGGTTGAATCCCAAGAGGAAGATCCACACACAGAAACTGGAAACGTAACTGGTAATTCTACAGAAGCTTCCGACGAAGTCCATGGGACTACACCACACGAAGAAGAAGATCACGCAGGTT
>JBBSPH010000062.1:0-10413 GCA_038258985.1 Flavobacteriales bacterium | reverse complement strand
TCGCATTCCTTTCCACTGGGCATATGCAAACGCCTCGTAGTAGGAGATATGCGTGACGGCCGCGTGTGGATTAATCTCTTGGGCACCACTCATTAAATAGTTGTACCAATTACCGTCTTTTTGAAACCAGTACATCGGCGATTCAATGTTGTTCTTTTTGACCCAATCCCATCCTTCCGTATGCCATTGCATGACATTGGAATATCCTCCATCTTCCATGAATTCCATCCAGTCTGCATTGGTCACTAGTTTGTTACTGATCGCATACGGCTCCACAAAAACACGATGTTTGGGAAGTTCGTTATCATAGCAAAATTCTGCTGAATCGTGTCCTATTTCGTAGACTCCATTAGATATCTGAATGAAATCTTGAGAATGATTTTCTATGAATACCTCATTACTAACAGAACCATAAGTAGGCTGCAGTGGGTTGTTGCCTAAGATAAATTTGATATCAGTCAATAAAAGCTCTTGATGTTGCTTTTCATGATGAATTCCTATTTCCACGATCGCAATGACCTCTTCACTCAATTCCATTTGCAATAATTGGGACATGTGCTGGGTAATATGAGATCTGTAGGCATACACTTGCTCGACACTAGGTCGGGAAAGATTGCCGCGATCCGTACGCACTACGCGCTTGCCCATGCTCTCATAGTAACTATTGAAAACATAGGCATATGCAGGATCAAAACGCTCATAATTTTCTAAATATGGCGCTAGCAGGAATTCTTCAAAAAACCATGTTGTATGGCCTAGATGCCATTTGGGTGGTGACACATCAACAATGGGCTGCACCACATAATCCTCAATTTCAAGAGGTTTGCAGATGGCTTCAGAATCGGCTCGGGTGCTAAGAAAAAGGTCTAAAATCTTCACTTACCAAAGTTACTATCTTTTGAATTAAGGAAAATTCCCATATGAGTTAAGCTGACGTTAAACAGCAATCAGAATTGAACGTGACAAAAGGTTTCTTATGTATGCTTGATAATAGTATCGCTTTCGCGAAAGCAACCTCAACAAGAAAGACTGGTGCAATCAATAAAATCAACCCACAGAACCATTTTTAAATTTGTGTTTAAACTTAGATTTAGATTTGAATTACGCTTTCGCGAAAGCGATATGACATACTCACTTATTGTCAATTAAACCGCAACCGCACCCTTGATCGCTGGGTGTGGATCATAATTTTCTAAGGTAAAATCGGCAAAATCGAAGTCAAAAATATCTGTAATTTGAGGGTTCAGTTTCATTTGAGGCAAGGCTTTGGGAGCTCTGGAAAGTTGTAATTCAATCTGTTCCATATGATTAGCATAAATATGCACATCACCGAAGGTGTGGACAAAGTCACCATAATCATACCCACAAACTTGGGCCATCATCATGGTTAGCAGTGCATAGCTGGCGATATTGAAAGGTACACCCAGAAAAACGTCTGCACTGCGCTGGTACAGCTGACAGCTCAATTTGTTGTCTGTAACATAAAATTGAAAAAACGCATGACAAGGTGGTAGTGCAGCTTTTCCGTTAGCCACATTGTCTGCAAAAGTTTGACTTGTATCTGGCATCACACTGGGATTCCAGGCAGTTACCATCATACGGCGGCTGTTAGGATTGGTCTTTAAAGTATGCATCACCTCTTTAATTTGATCGATGCCCTCACTATTCCAGTTGCGCCATTGGTGACCGTATACCGGGCCTAGGTCGCCATTCTCGTCTGCCCATTCATTCCAGATACGTACGCCGTTTTCCTTCAGGTATTTGATATTTGTATCGCCTTTCAACAACCACAGTAGTTCATAAATAATACTCTTCAAATGCACTTTTTTAGTAGTTACCAATGGAAATCCCTCTTGCAGCTCAAAACGCATCTGATAACCGAAAACACTACGGGTTCCGGTACCCGTGCGGTCTCCCTTATCGCTTCCGTGGTCGATAATATGTTGTAAAAGGTCTTGGTATTGTTTCATAGGATCAAATTATATAACCTTGACTCCCGGAATAATGCCGAAATTCAATCTCTTGAAAAATAATAAAATGGACGCGATTACTGTAGAAAAACTAGAATCGTTTATACCGTTCTTATAAAGTATCCAGTTTAATCACAGGGTAATTCTTCATCACTCTCGATAAAGGATTTAGCCCATGATACTGCGCTATCTAACGTATTGAAAACACAAAAGGAACCGCCGTATAGTGCCTGCTCTGCACTGGCTGTGATAATGATCTCCTCTTTATGGCTAGACACAATCGCTATGCCGACTATCTTTTTATGATCGATCAACTTGTAAACGGAAAGATCAACGCCATGACCAAATTCTCTATCCGAAATATATACCATAGGTCTTTTGCCATAATGATCCTTAATTGAACTAAGAATCGTTTTGGCAATTTCCGAATTTACGATGGTATCCTGATGAATTTTTCCGATCGCGTAGCATTCGTAAAATTCAATAACTCCAAAATCATGACTATCGGTTTTTACTAATGACATAAGTGAAAGTTCAATTAACAAATCTTTTACAAATGTAAAATTGTTTCTTAATAAACTGTTAAGTAGATGAATAAATTTTTAAATAAAAACGGTTTTTTCCTACGAAATATAAATGTAGAATATTGAATTAACCGAAGAGCATGCCAACTATAGTGGCTGTCAATAATGCCGCACAAGTTCCTCCAATCAAAGCCTTGATCCCAAACTTAGCCAGCACATTGCGCTGTGACGGCGCCAGGACTCCTATACCTCCTATCTGGATTCCTATGGAGGCAAAGTTTGCAAATCCACACAGCGCGTAGGTAGAGATTACGATGGATCTGTAATTAGTCAACACACCTGTGTTTTTGAGTGTGCTTAATGAACCGTATGCAAAAAACTCGTTCAAGATAGTTTTCTCTCCCAATAATTGTCCCACGGCAATGACATCCTGAAATGGAACTCCTATCAACCAAGCAACAGGAGCGAACAAATTCCCGAGAATATACTGCATGGAGAAAGAGGTATATCGACCGTCTGTCCAGCTTGCGATCTGATCATTGAGTCCAGTAGGAGCTCCTATTAAATCACCCAACATCCAATTCAAAACCGCCATGATGGCTGTGAATACAAGTAGCATAGCACCTACATTAACTGCTAGTTTAAGCCCATCTGTGGTACCTCGCGAGATGGCATCCAAAATATTGGAGCCTATTTTTTCTTTGCTGATATCGAGCTTTCTGTTAATTTTGTCGGTCTCAGTTTCTGGGTAGAGCAGTTTTGCAATGATGATCGCGGCGGGAGCGCTCATGATGGAGGCCGTCAGAAGGTGTTTTGTGAATATTATTTTTTCCACGTCACTATCGCCACCTAGAAAGGCAATGAACGCCGCAAGAACCCCACCTGCTATGGTCGCCATACCACCGACCATCAAACATAGGATTTCTGACTTGGTCATTTTTTCTAGGTAAGGCTTGACCACAAGCGGTGCCTCTGTCTGACCTATGAAAATATTTGCTGCAGCGGCTAGGGATTCTGACCCGCTCAATCGCATGGTTTTACTCATGATCCATGCAAATCCATAGACGATCTTTTGAAGGATACCCAGATAATATAAAAGGGAAGTAAACGCCGAGAAGAATACAATCGTGGGCAAAACCTTAAAAGCAAAAATATAGCCGAGACTGGAGTTTACATCAATCAGGTCCCCAAAAACGAAATCTGCACCAGCTTCTGAGACATTTAGAAAGTCTACTACCTTGTTAGAAACCCAATCAAAAACAAAAGCCACCGCTGGAACTTTCAATACCAACACTGCAAATATCAATTGCAACGCAAGTCCTGTAGCCACTAACTTCCAGTCAATCTTTTTCTTGTTAGCACTCAGTAGATAGCAAAGACCGATGATAAAGACAATACCAATAACCCCACGATAAAAACTGGTAAATGTAAACCCGAAGCCCATGGACGGATCTATGGCAAAATCTTGGGATTCAGTGGCTGTTGGTACAGCTAGAGGCTCCACTGTTCTTGTCAATTGAAAAGCCTCAGTAGCATTTGAATAAACCAGTAAGTCCGTAGTAAGATTATCTACTGTGAACCGCTGTGGTTCAATGGGTGGATCTACAAAATATAGTGTTAACGAGTTCTGGTCATAAAAGTAATTTCCAGAAACATTCTGAAGAGAATCACCGGCTGCTAGATAATACGTGAAATTACTCTTACCAAAAGCCACCGAATCAACGATTACTCCCTGAAAGCGTGCAGAGACATCTGTATTCCAATTCCCCTCAATCGATAGCTGCTCGGTTTGAGCTTGGCTGGTGAAGGGTACGACCAAAATAATAAACAAAAATAAACTGGTCAGAACGCGCTGGAACATCTTCATATAGAAAGGTTATCTTCTGGAGATCTCGTCCCTAACACTAGCGGCGAGTTCGTAATTTTCACTGTTAACTGCCTCTTTCAACATTTTATTCAGCTCCTCTAGAGATAGGGAGCTATAATCATTCTTCTCACTTTCTGAGGTGTTGATCAATTCCTCTAAAAGCTCATCTCCCTCAAGTTCGTCATCATCATCGTCAGATAGCAGTTCCTTATCGGCTTGCATGTGTTGTTGTATACCAGCTTCGTCTAGAATATTTTCGTAAGTAAATACTGGCGCCTTGAATCGAACAGCTAAGGCAATGGCGTCACTAGTGCGCGCATCAATGATTTCTTCTATCTTGTCCTTCTCGCATATTAGGCTGCTATAAAACACGCCATCCACCAATTTATGGATGATCACCTGTTTTACCGAGATTTCATAGCGTTCTGCAAAACTCTTGAATAAATCGTGGGTAAGCGGCCTTGGCGGGCTAATCTCTTTTTCTAAGGCTATAGCAATACTTTGCGCCTCAAATGCTCCGATCACAATGGGAAGTTGGCGGGTACCTCCAGATTCTTTCAAAATAAGTGCGTAGGCACCATTCTGTGTCTGGCTATAGGAAATTCCTCTTATGTTAAGTCGTTTTAGACTCATTTGTTATGGATGGAGAGTAAAAGAAAAAGCTGTGCAAAAATGAGGGTTTTTCTCATATGGCACAGCTTAAATTTAATAATTCTATAACTTTTTAGGCATTGGCGGCTTTGAAAGCTTTCAGTTTCTCGATCAATTCGGGTACAACTTCAAATGCATCACCTACTACACCATAGTCTGCAGCTTTGAAAAAAGGTGCTTCTGCATCATTATTAATAACAACTTTTACCTTGGAGGAATTGATTCCAGCCAAATGCTGTATCGCTCCAGAAATACCGATAGCAATGTAAAGATTGGATGCTACTGGCTTCCCAGTTTGTCCAACGTGTTCGCCGTGTGGTCTCCATCCCATATCACTAACAGGCTTTGAACAAGCGGTAGCCGCTCCCAATACATTTGCAAGCTCTTCTATCATCGCCCAATTTTCTGGTCCTTTCATTCCGCGACCTGCACTTACTACTACCTCCGCATCTGCGATGGTAACTTTATCGGTTGCTTTATCAACGGACTTTACAGTTACTTTGAAGTCATCATCGCTCAACGTAGGTGCAAAATCTTCCACCGTGCAATCTGTAACGCTTTCCTTTAATCCAAAAGCATTTTTGGAAAGACCGATCAATTTACGGTCTGTAGAGATTTGTGTATTGCTAAAAGCCTTATTGGTAAATACGGATCGTTTTACCGTAAATGGATCTGCACTTGATGGCAACGCGACAACATTAGAAACGTAACCTGCATCCAGATGAACGCTCAATAACGATCCCAAATACTTGGAATCTGCACTGCTGCTGATGATAATTATTTTAGCTTCAACAGCTTTCGCTGCCTGCGCAATCGCATCTGCATAAGCTCCTGCGTTGAACTTATCTAGTTTTCCATCAGTTACATTATGCAACTTGCTTACTCCGTAAGTTCCCAACTCACCTGCATCTGCGGCATGGAATGATATGGCGGCAACATCTGTTCCCATCATATCGGCAATGCCCTTGGCATAGCTTGCCACTTCATAAGCCGTTTTCTTAAAAGCTCCGTTGTCTGATTCCGTATATACTAATACTGACATAGTTATAGTTTTTTATGTGGAGCGCTATCGCTAGAAATTCCACTGATTCTTAATGTTATTTCATAATTGCCGTAGTTGCTTCGACAAGCTCAGCATGACAAAAATTGGTTTTAACTTTTTATTCCGCTTACGTACTGCAATAGACTTAGTGTAAATTTCTATTCGTATCGCTTTCGCGAAAGCGAAAACACTTTGAATATCTTGCTTTTATTAAAATTAAATCACTTTAGCCTCATTGTGCAAGAGGTCTACCAACTTATCCAAATTATCTGCATCTACTAATGTAACTGCTCCTTTAGGTGCTGGCTTTTCAAAAGAAACGCTGCTCGTCTCGCTGTTTGCATTTACAGATGCCTTTACATCCAATGGCTTCTTGCGCGCCATCATGATTCCACGCATATTGGGAATTCTAAGGTCGCTTTCTTCTACCAATCCTTTCTGTCCACCTATAACAAGCGGCAAACTTGCCGTAACTGTTTCTTTCCCACCATCGATTTCACGAGTGGCAGTTGCGGTATCGCCATCAATTTCTAGTGCGATACAGGTATTTACAAAGCTAGCGCCTATCATGGCGGCTACCATTCCAGGCACCATACCACCGTTATAGTCAATAGACTCACGACCTGCTATAACAAGATCATAGCCACCATTTTTCACGACGTCTGCCAGTTCCTTAGCAACGGCATACCCGTCAACCGCTGGTGTGTCCACGCGTATTGCCTGGTCTGCACCTATGGCAAGCGCTTTTCTTAAAGTAGGCTCTACTTCTGCTCCACCTACAGTCACAACATCAATGGTTGCATTTTGTTTTTCTTTGAACCACATGGCCCTTGTCAAGCCAAATTCATCATTTGGGTTGATCACAAACTGTACACCGTTCGTATCAAACTGAGTGTTGTCGTCTGTAAAATTTATTTTTGAGGTTGTATCTGGCACATGGCTGATGCATACAAGTATCTTCATGTTTTCTATGCTTTTAAGTCAATTTTCAATCGTTTGCGAATTTAATGAATATGCATTAAAAGAACTATGCGTGCATAATAAAATTTTGTTAGACTTTTCTTGAGCGTTGTTCGTTATGCCCTATTTTTGTTTCCCGTTCCCTTAAAGGAAACCTTTTATGAAAACGATACAATTCCGTGAGGCCATCTGTGAGGCCATGAGTGAAGAAATGCGACGCGACGAGTCTGTCTATTTGATGGGTGAGGAAGTTGCAGAATATAATGGTGCCTACAAGGCGTCCAAGGGAATGCTGGATGAATTCGGCGCTAAGCGAGTGATCGATACGCCTATTTCAGAATTGGGATTTGCCGGTATTGCAATAGGATCAACCATGACTGGCAACCGTCCGATTGTCGAGTACATGACCTTCAACTTTTCACTAGTTGGTATTGACCAGATCATTAACAATGCCGCCAAAATACGCCAGATGAGCGGTGGACAATTAAAATGTCCCATCGTTTTTAGAGGCCCAACAGGTAGCGCTGGCCAGCTGGCCGCAACGCATTCACAAGCATTTGAGAACTGGTTTGCAAACACTCCTGGATTAAAGGTAATTGTGCCATCTAATCCTTACGACGCTAAAGGATTGCTCAAAGCAGCCATACGCGATGATGATCCCGTTATTTTTATGGAATCTGAGCAAATGTATGGTGACAAGGGCGAGGTACCTGAAGGTGAATATATTCTACCCATAGGTGTTGCCGAGATCAAACGAGAAGGAAGCGATTGTACGATCGTCTCTTTCGGAAAGATCATTAAAGAAGCATACAAGGCAGCGGAAGAATTGGAAAAGGATGGGATTTCTGTAGAAATTATTGATTTAAGAACCGTGAGACCCTATGATAAGGAAGCTATTTTAAAATCTGTGAAGAAAACAAACAGACTCGTGATTCTTGAAGAAGCGTGGCCATTTGGTAATGTATCGACCGAGATTTCCCACATGGTACAGGCAGAAGCTTTCGATTACCTAGACGCTCCTATATATAAGATCAACACTGCAGACACACCGGCGCCTTATTCCCCAGTCCTCCTGGCGGAATGGTTACCAAATTCTGACGATGTTGTGGAAGGTGTGAAAAAAGTAATGTACAGGAAATAAATATCTAATAAGACTGAACGCAATCAATCCCGGCTCCAAAGGCTGGGATTTTTGTTGGTGTTAATTTTTATTCGCTTTCGCGAAAGCGAACTCTCCATAAAATATTTACTGTATGAAAAAAAATATAGGTAACTACAAAACCAAATCTAACATCTGCTCGTATATGAATTAACTTACGGTCTTCCCTAACGGCAAGACTATTTAGAATCGGGTAGACTTTTAGGGAGGTCTGCCTGATTTTTTGTTTTAATAACAATTAGTTGGGAATAGTCGCTATATCTTCGACCCCTGTTACACATCCATGAGTTACAAAATACTACCCGTTTTCAATTATTTAATCGGCTTCATTTTTTTATTATCTAGTGTAGGCGCTCTAGCCCAAACTAAGGTAGGCGGCGTTGTATATGATAAGGATGGTGTAACTGTCCCGTTTGCAAATGTAGTTTTTCCGGGATCTTATGAGGGTACAATCACCAATGATGACGGTCGGTTTTATTTACAGTCCGACGAGACTTTCCAACAAATTGAAGTGTCATTTGTCGGATATAAAACCAAAACGATTGAACTGGAAAGCCGGGTAAAATTAGACTTCAACATTACATTGGAAGATGACCAAGCAGAGCTTGCCGCGGTGGTAGTTTATGCTGGTAAAACTTCTAAAAAGGACAATCCCGCGCTAGATATTCTGCGTAAAGTATGGGAAAACCGGCGTAAAAACGGGCTTTCGCAGTTCAAGCAATACCAGTACGAGAAATACGAGAAACTGGAGTTTGACTTGAATACCATTGACAGCGCCATGGTCAAATCTGACCTATTCAAGGGCATGGAATTCATCTTTGATTATGCGGACACCAGTAGCGTGACGGGTAAAACCTACCTCCCTATTTTTATCAATGAATCCCTTTCTACAGTTTATGGAGATAATGTCATTAGTAAAGAAAAGGATATCGTCAAGGCAAATAAGAATTCCGGATTCTCGAACAACCAAACCATCATTGCCTTTGTAAAAGATCTTTATGCAGATATTGATGTGTATGAACGCTACCTCAATTTTTTTGATAAGAGCTTTACCAGTCCAGTAGGAAAAAGTGGGATTGATACCTACAATTATGTATTGCGCGATACTGCCTTGGTTGATGGTGTTCGCTCCTTTAACATCGTTTACTACCCTAGACGTAAGGGAGAGTTAACATTTAAAGGTGATTTTTGGGTAGCAGATTCTACGTATGCCATTAAGGAAATTAATCTACAGGCTACAAAAAGTGCTAATGTCAACTGGGTCAAGGATATTTATATTGAGCAGGAATACCAGGTTTTGAATGACAGCCTTTTCCTCATCACCCGTGACTATTTTATGAGTGATTTTGCCTTCAATAAAAAAGAAGAGGGAAAAGGGATATATGGCAAGCGCACCACGCTTTTTGACAAATATCAATTTGATATTGAAAAGCCAGATAATTTTTATCGTCGCCGGGTGAATGATTATGATCCTGAAACCTACGATAGGTCTGAAGCTTACTGGGATGAAAATCGTTTAGAAAAGCTGAATCAGGATGAAAAGCAGATCTATTCGATGCTCGACACGCTCAAACAAAATAAAAAATTCAATCGCCTGTATGATTTAGGGAGTATTCTAGCATCGGGATATTATCAGATAGGCAATATTGATGTTGGGCCTGTTTTTTCCATCTTTGGTTTTAATGATGTTGAAGGTTTCCGTTTGAGGCTAGGTGGGCGTACCTATTTTACGGCAAACGATCCATGGCGCATCGAGGGTTATGGAGCCTATGGATTGCGTGATAACCAATTTAAATATGGAATCGCGGGAAAATATTTGCTGGACAACCGTAGCAGGTTGACCATATCTGGAGGGAATCGCCGCGACATAGAGCAGCTGGCCGCAAGCTTGACTAACACAAACGATGTATTAGGCCGCAGTCTGGCATCAAGCTCGTTGATTAGTACAGGAAATAATGGCAGGCTTTCTTCCATTAATCTCTCCACACTAGCCTTGAGTTTTGAACCCATCTACAATCTTGAATTTAGATTGGGCAGCAGTTACCGCACCATTAAAAGTGCAAATCCAGAATTTTTTAGCCTTGATTATTTAAATCAAGAACCCTTGAGCATTCAAGGTGAAGTAGAGCAAACGGATATAAGTTTGAGCACAACGTTCACGCCTGGTCGTAAAACTGCTAACTATGGCGTTGACAGGACATTGATCAATGCTGGTGAATACCCTATTGTGTTTGCAAATT
>JBBSPH010000061.1:0-10567 GCA_038258985.1 Flavobacteriales bacterium | reverse complement strand
GGCCCGTTCGTCTATCGGTTAGGACGCCAGGTTTTCATCCTGGTAAGAGGGGTTCGATTCCCCTACGGGCTACAATAACAAAAATCGGTTTCTATAGAGACCACGTTTAAAAAGATATGGCAAATCACAAAAGTGCTTTAAAGAGAATTCGTAGAAATGAAGCTGCGAGAGTGCGTAACAAGTATCAACACAAGACTACTCGTAATGCAATCAAGAAATTGAAAGAGACGGAAGACAAATCTGCTGCGGAAAAGCTGTTTGTTGAGGTAACTTCCATGATCGACAAGCTTGCAAAGAAAAACGTTATACACTGGAACAAAGCAGGTAACTTGAAATCACAGTTAGCTAAGCATGTTGCTTCTATGTAATAATTTTAGTTCAAAATAATAAAAGCCTCTCCATGGAGAGGCTTTTTTTGTGCCTGAATTTTAATAGAATAACAAAAAAAAGGTAGGACTTTCTAATCGCAATTAGTCAATGCCTACCTCTTATTCCTTAGAAAATCCGCTCTTGCTCCTGCCTAAATTCAACAGCAAGCTAACTCTATGTGATTAAAAGCTAAACCTAGCCTGCAGCAGCGCGCAGTCTAGATAGTTTGTTACGCTCGTCCTGTAACTGTCTGCCTAGTAATTGCTTTTCCTCAATGGATTTCTGTCTAAGGTCTTCTAATTCAGCTTCGGCGGTGGAGAGGTCGTTTTTTGCCTGATTTGTTACTGCGTTGCTTTTTTTGAATTGCATAAAAATAACTACCAGGGCTACAGCCAGAACAGCTATAATGGACCACAACAAAACGCTGTAAACAGTCTTGTCAATAGGTAAACCCAATATATTGATGGCATCTTTTTCTTGGGAAAGGTTCTCTACCCTGGTGTTAGCGGCTAGGAGTTCATTTTTTATGTTTTGCTGAGCCTCTTTTTCTACCACCACATTTTCTTCTAGCTGCACGATACGTTCATCTAGCCCAGTTATATAATTTGTTGCGGTGGTCTGCAATTTTTTGAGGTCACTTTCCTGTACTATTTTATACTGGTTAAAGTTATTCGCATTTTCAATAATGCCTTGTAGCTCTGTAGTAACTGGGTTTTGAGCTGGGCTAGCATTTTCTTGGGCAGTACTGATTGCACTGATAAGTAGTCCTGCAAGGATGATCTTCTTCATGGTCTTTTAAAATTTACTGGTGATAGTGAGATGTATAGTTTAGTGTATTATGGTATAGCAACGCACAAAACGGTTGCACATTATATGTAGGAGTAAAAATCTTTTGGGGGTTTCCGCTTTCGCGAAAGCGTAACACAAAAAAGCCTCATAACATGTATGAGGCTCCCTATGTAGATTAAAATAGTACTAGCCGTTCATGGTGGCAAGAAACTCTTCATTGTTACGGGTCTGCTTGATGCGCTGGGACATGAATTCCATGGCTTCCACGGGATTCATATCTGCAAGGTGCTTTCTAAGGATCCACATGCGTTGAATGGTTTCTTTGTCCAGCAGCAGGTCATCACGACGTGTAGAGGAGGAGGTAAGGTCAATGGCAGGGAAAATACGTCTGTTGGATATATTCCGGTCCAATTGCAGTTCCATATTACCGGTTCCCTTGAATTCTTCAAAGATAACCTCGTCCATTTTAGAACCAGTCTCGGTCAACGCGGTTGCAATAATCGTTAGTGATCCACCGCCTTCAATATTACGTGCCGCGCCAAAGAAGCGCTTTGGTTTATGAAGTGCATTTGCGTCCACACCACCAGAAAGTACCTTCCCGCTCGCTGGTTGCACCGTGTTATAGGCACGTGCGAGTCGTGTAATGGAATCAAGAAGAATCACGACATCGTGACCACATTCTACCATGCGTTTTGCTTTTTCAAGTACGATGTTTGCCACACGCACGTGATCGTGGGCTTCTTTATCAAAAGTAGACGCGATCACCTCACCGTCCACATGACGTTGCATGTCTGTAACCTCTTCAGGGCGCTCATCAATTAATAGAACCAATTGGTATACCTCTGGATGATTTGCAGCGATGGCGTTTGCGATATCCTTCAATAACATCGTCTTACCAGTTTTGGGCTGGGCAACGATCATACCGCGCTGTCCTTTACCGATAGGTGAGAACAAATCCATGACTCGCGTAGATATACTGGAGCGTCTGTCTGCCAGATTAAATTTCTCGTCTGGAAAAAGTGGGGTCAAGTGTTCAAAAGAAACACGATCGCGCACCACACTAGGATCTAATCCATTGATTTGTGAAATTTTGATAAGGGGAAAATATTTCTCCCCTTCCTTAGGTGGGCGTACCATCCCAAGAACGGTATCACCAGTTTTTAAACCAAATAAGCGTACTTGAGATTGGGAAACATAAATATCATCTGGAGATGCCAGGTAGTTGTAATCACTGCTGCGCAGGAATCCATAACCATCAGGCATCATATCTAGAACACCCTCACTTTCAATGATCCCATCAAATTCAAATTCTGGATCGCGGTAGCGGTTGCGGGTGTCCTTGTTTCCTTTAGGAACATTATTTTGATTGTTCTGACGTTGGTTTTTCTGACGTGGGTTGCGATTGTCGTTACCGTCCATATCAGGTTTGTTGTTGCGGTTGTCGTTGCGATTATCGTTCCCGTTCTTATCGTTCTTGTTATCGTTGCGATTGTCGTTTTTATTACTGTTCCCGTCCGTGTCCTTTTTGCTATCGTCCTGTTGGTTTTTTTGACGTGGGTTGGGTGTGCTGTCCTTATCCTTGCTGTCATCTTTTGATTTTGCTGGACGTGGATTAGGTTTATTGCTATCCCGACGTTTTGAGGCGGTCTCTAGTTGCTCTGGCGTTAATTCCTGAATCTCTTTTTTATCGGGAGCGCTTGTTTTCTTCTCTTTAGGCTCACGTTTTTTAGGTGCCTGCTTAGGCTGGCGTTCCTTGGATGCCTGCTGCGTGGATTCAGGTGCTGTAGCAGCTGCTGGCTTAGGGCTATCACCATCTAATTTTTTGACAACGTCTGGGTTTGCGGCCTGTAGGTCAAGAATTTTGTAAACTAGATCCAGTTTGCGCATGGTGCGGAATTTTGGAACGTTCAAGTCTTGAGCAATCTCCTGAAGTTCAGGAAGTTTCTTTGATTTTAAATCAGCTATTTGAAACATGTAAAATGGAAATGGGTGTGTAAATATTCTTGGAAATAAATGAGAGGTAAAATCTATCAGAAAGATTTTCAACCCCTAGTCAACCTATAAAGAGGTGGTTAACTTGTTCTTGATACAATGATACGGTAAAAAAAGTTTACCAAGCCTTGTTTTTTGCTTGTAAACTGTATTTTTGTCCAGCTTTAAAGAAAATTTAGGCTTTTAAGATATGGTCCAAAGAATACAAACCATCTGGTTGATACTCGCCGCTGCTTGCAGTGGTGGATTGGTGTTTCTGGTAAGCTTGTGGATCGATGGTGAGGGAAATGAAGTCGTAGCGATGGATGAGAATTCCTACTTTGGCGCTTTTGTCGCCAGTGCGATCCTTTCATTTATAGCCATATTTTTATATAACAATAGACAATTGCAGACGGTCATCAACCGGCTGAATATCCTATTAAATCTCATTCTACTAGGAGTTTTCGTATACCGAGCCCTAACGATGTCTGGAGCGACGGCGGTTGCAGAGAAAGGCATTGGGATGTTCATACCTATCTTATCTATCGTTTTACTTGTCCTGGCCAACAGGGCAATAAGAAAGGATGAACAACTTGTAAAATCTGTGGATCGACTGCGGTAACACAAGAATCTTAGTACTATTAGTGAAAACCTGCAGGGCGCCACCCTGCGGGTTTTTTGTTTTATCGAGCTTACAGTAGAACCTTATGGGTTTGTTATTGGGTTCGCTTTCGCGAAAGCGGAATCCCAACAACACTTATCACAGTTGTCGATCCTTCTCCACAACCTCCAACCCAAAAATCTTTCCATCCTTAATCTCAAACCGCAACATCGTTCGCTTTTGATGAAAACCGTGATTACCGATCGCGCCTGGATTCATATGGAGACAATTGATTTTCTTGTCATTCATAACTTTTAAAATATGGCTGTGGCCGCAAATAAAAATATCTGGTGGGTTGCTGTATATTTCTGCTCTAATGCTAGGATTGTAGCGTCCTGGATAACCGCCTATATGTGTGATCCAGATATCCATCCCTTCACAATCAAACCTATGGTGTAACGGAAACTGCAATCTGGCTTTGTCATCATCTATATTCCCATAAACGGCACGCAATGGTTTGAGTGCTGCAATTTTGTCCGTTACTTCTAGGTTACCAATATCTCCCGCATGCCAGACCTCATCTGCCTGCTGGATGTACTTTTCCATAAAGCCATCGTAATGGCTGTGGGTGTCGGATAGGAGGAGGATTTTCATTTAATCTACTTCCACTTAATCCCACAACCCATACTAGGTTTCTGGTTTTTTGGCACTTCTTTGTTTCCTTCCAGTGCATCCAGCGCTTCCCGTATGGATCTCCCAGTTAATGGAATCCCATTACGTGGGCGGGAGTCATCCAACTGGCCGCGATAGACGAGCTTATCCGCACTATCAAACAAGTAAAAGTCTGGCGTGCAGGCAGCATCATAGGCGCGGGCAACTTCCTGACTTTCATCGAATAGGTATGGGAACGGATAGCTATACTTATCTGCAACCCGTTGCATATAGCTGGGTCCATCCTGGTTATAGGCACCCACATCGTTGCTGGAGATCGCTACAAAACCAAAACCGGTCGCCCGGTAATCATTTGCCAGCCTTACCAATTCTTCATTCACATGGATGACAAATGGACAATGGTTGCAGATAAACATGACCAGCGTTCCCTTCTTACCTTTTACATCTTCAAAGGTTTTCATATCTTCAGACACCGTGTCCAGCAGTTTAAAATCTGGTGCGGTGGTTCCTAGCGGTAACATGGTTGATGGTGTGAGTGACATGGCTTTATTTTTTATAAAAATATGGATCAACAAGGCATAAAGCTAATGAGTCGATGGGAGAGAACAATAGTAACGCCCAATTATTAAAGTTTTGAAAAGCATGGCCCTCGACTTTTCCTACTTGCTTAATTTAGTTCAAAACAACCAAGATGACAGATTTTAAGAATGGATACGACACGCTCTCACTAGCCGTGGCAGATTTACAGGAAAAAGGATACACCATCGATTATGACCTGGTAGAGGATGGTCTCAAATCAAAAGACCTGAAGAAAAAATGGAAAGCCGAAGAGCTGGATGTGGTTAAGTTTTACCGTTTTGAGGGAATCTCTGATCCTGGTGACAATACCATCCTGTTTGTGATTGAATGCAACGATGGCAATAAAGGATTGTTGGTAGATGCATATGGTGCAGACGTTTATATATCACGAAAAATGATTGAGAAACTACGGATGAATGACCAATAGTCTTAACTGGGAGGATTTTTCCAAAATTGATATGCGCGTCGGCACTATAGTCGGCGCGCGGTTGTTTCCAGAGGCCCGGAAACCAGCCTATAAGTTGGAAATTGACTTTGGGAAAGAAATTGGGATAAAAAGAACCAGTGCTCAAATTACCAACAATTACACGCTTAATAATCTCGAAGGTAAACAGGTGATAGCCGTCATCAATTTCCCGCCCAAACAGATTGCCAACTTTATGAGTGAATGCCTCGTTTTGGGATCTGTTGACTCATCGGGCAAGGTCATTTTATTACAACCTGAACGCAACGCAGCTAATGGCGACCGTGTAGGATGAAGTAGTTTCTGCTTTCGCGAAAGCGAACTAATCCATAATTGTAGCCTTACGAAGTTATTTGAGTTTTATTTAAAATCCCAAATCCCAAATCCCAAACCAAATCTCAAAATCCAAACCTCAAACCTCAATTCCCAAGATTAACTTTCGGTAGTTTATTTTTAATTTGAGATTTGGGATTTGCAGGCAGAACCTGTTCTTACATCGCCTTCCCGAAGAAGATCGCATTCATCAACAACTTATTTGTACCGTACCAGAAAGCCCGGAAATTTGTATTGTCTGTAAAGCCCATTACCTCGCCGCGACCATAACTGTTGTGCTGGAATGGCACGGTATTTTTGATGGCGTCCAGATTTATTTTAGAACTATACCCAGCCATTAGAGGCTCTTTAGTGTATCTAATGGGATTTTTGTAGCTCGTGCTATCTGCCTCGATAAACATGGTCGTATTTCTAAACATTGCCAGCTGGTCATCTTTATAGCCAAAAGCAATCGGGTGGGAGCGGTCAAGTTTGGTTGCAAATATAGATCCTCCTATTACTTGCGCTCCATTGAAATCGTCCCGTTGTTCAAAGGTTACATTCTTCGCGGGATTTTTGGTTTCCTTGAATGTTATGGGCAACATTTTCTCACTGGACAACCAGCGCAATGTATTTCCATACCCTATAAGAGTGCCGCCAGCCCTAGTCCAAGCTTGTAGACTTTCTAGTGCACCCTTGTCTGGTTTTCCATAACTGTTAGCAAAAATAATCGTGTTGAAGTCTGACAAATTGGTTCTGCCCAAACGGTCACGCTCAATTTTAGTAATAATGATGCCGTAACGTTGGTCCATTAAATGCCAGATTTCTCCAGCGTCATAAGGATCAATGCCGTCGCCTATGACAAGGGCAATTTTAGGATCCTGTAATGGGATAAATTGATTTGAACCCAAGTCGATTCCCAGGGTAGAGCCTGTGGTTACAGCGTCTATCTTGACACCAGATTCCGTCTGGTGTTTGCTTAGTAGTTGTTGTAATGCTTTAGACGTAAGCGGTTGTCGCGCAACGGGTACCATGATCGTACCGTAGTCATATGTCTTGCCGTTCAATTCAAAGGGCTGCATAGCAACTTTGGCGATGATCTCTTTTTGCAATAAGTCATTGAGAACCTTAGGAGCTAGGTACTCATTCCATTCCATAACGTACGCATAATCCGAACTGCCTAAAGAGGTGCTGGTCTGGGTTGATTTTTGAATCTCAAGATCATTACCAGTCATCGTGAACTTCACAGGCGTTCCGCCAACAGATCCGGCATTCATGGAATAATCTACATCAAATGCAAGTGGAAATGTCCACGCGCTGATATCATAAAATAAACTGTCTGTAAATGTGGTTGTCTTCTGGAACATCGCATTGATCAGTCTGCTTTTTTTCTGGGCAGTAGGAATTAAATAGGCATACCCTTTTTTGTATTGTTTGCCATCCACTTTTACATCCTCATTCAATTCCTTAAGTTCGATTTCATGACGCAGTAGGATTTCTGCAAATGCATCGGTCTTACCTGCATCTTTATAATCGCCAAAAATGATAGCGCCATTTTTTGCTTCCTTGGCGGCATCTGTGTAGAATTTGGTTTGATAATTCAATATTTTTTCACGCATACCATTTGCAGCAGCAAGGGTGCTAAGGGCAGCAGTAAACTGATTGCGTATGGTAAATGGGAAGGTCATAACGCCATTCACTGACTCTTGCGCGTGGCCACGAGAACTCCCTTGTTCAAAAAGTATTCCTATACTACCGTTGACATCAGGAAAGGTGGAACCTTTTCCATAATAGAAGTCGTCATAATCCTCTTCCGTATAATAGAATGAGCCTATTTTATCAAAAGCGGCCGCGTGATAGGTTCCTATCTCTTTGGTCAATTCTTGATTCATGGCCGGCGTTAGTGGGTTTGTACGAGTTGGGATTCCAGGTTGAAAAAAGAAACTGGAGTTGGTGCCCATTTCGTGATGGTCGGTAAGAATGTTGGGAGCCCATTTATTATACGTGGCAATTCTTGCTCGCGATTCTGGAAGTTGGACCGGTAACCAGTCGCGGTTCATATCAAACCAATAATGATTGGTTCGGCCGCCAGGCCACACCTCGTCATATTCCCGATCGCTACCATTTGCAGTAATATTGCTGTTTTTGTGCTGATTCACCCATCCCGCAAAACGTTGTAGGCCGTCAGGGTTAAAGCTTGGATCTAAAAGAATCACTGTATTTTTCAATTGCTCGTCAATGGCTGGCCCTTGCGCTGCTGCTAGATAGTACGCATAGAGCAAGGCAGCATTAGAACCGCTGGGTTCGTTACCGTGAATGGAGAAACCCTGGTAAATAACAATCGGTGCATTTGAGCTTGAACCATTGCCATCAATACGGTCCTGGTGCGCTTTTCTGACGTTTTCCAGATTGTCTTGATTTGCCGGTGAGGTAACGGTCAATAGTATTAAGGGTCTGTCCTCAAAGGTCTTTCCACGATTTTCTATGGAAATGCGGTCACTAGATGCCGCGAGTGCTGTCATGTACTGCACCAACTTATCGTGGGTAACATGCCATTTTCCAGGCACGTAACCTATCACCGATTCTGGTGTTGGAATGGCAGGGTCGTAGGTGACGCCACTAGGCAAGTAATAATCCATCTGTGGATCCACTACTGTTTGTGCCGTTATCGCTTTCGCGAAACCTACCTGCCCGAGTGCGGGCACGACAGGCAGGGCGAACATCATAAAAATGAATAGGAAAGAATTCTTCATAGAGCTACTGTTGGTTGATGTAAATAAAAAAGCCTCTCCGTAAGAAAGGCTCTGTAATTTATGCAGATTATTTTAGATATCGTCAAAATTGATATTTGTAAAACTGGCGGGATGGTTGGGCTCTGCAGCGTTATCTTCCGCTGGTGTTGCCTCGTCCTCCTTTTTAAAATCCTGCTGGTGACGGTCTGAGATAACCTCATCGCCTTTTTTATCGATGATGTAATCTGTAATTTCTTTAAGTGTCTCACCGAATTCTGCAAAATCCTCTTTATATAAATAGATTTTGTGTTTCTTGAAATGGAAACTACCGTCATCATTGGTGAATTTCTTGCTTTCTGTAATCGTAAGGTAGTAGTCGTCTGCCTTGGTCGATCGCACGTCAAAAAAATAAGTGCGCCTTCCAGCCCGTACCACCTTAGAATAAATCTCTTCCTGCTCTTGGTAATCTCTATCGCTCATGCCGTTTATTAGATTTGTAAACACTCAAAAATAGGAAAAAACTTGAAAAGCACGATTTCTTTTTACGGTTACTGTTCCAACATCTGGTTTGCGTAGAGTTCTGCATAATAACCATCCTGATTCAAGAGCGACTGATGATCACCACTTTCAATTATTTTTCCATCGTCCAGGACTATGATCTTGTCTGCATTTTTAGCAGAACTTACTCTGTGGCTCACGATAATAGTGGTCGTGTCTTGCGTGACCTTTTTCAGGTTGTTTAATATTTGCTCCTCGGTTTCAGTGTCTACGGCACTCAAGCAGTCGTCAAATAATAATATGTTAGGCTGCTTGATAATAGCACGTGCAATGGAAACCCGCTGTTTTTGACCACCGCTCAACGTGATTCCACGCTCGCCTAGAATGGTCTCGTAGCCCAATGTAAAGTCTTTTATGTTT
Organism: Flavobacteriales bacterium; assembly: GCA_038258985.1. Lineage (GTDB taxonomy): Bacteria > Bacteroidota > Bacteroidia > Flavobacteriales > Flavobacteriaceae > Nonlabens. The sequence continues at coordinate 1,161 of JBBSPH010000061.1, read as the reverse complement.
TTATGGACCACTGCGTTTTTTGCCGCTGCTTTGATTTCCTCTTCGCTGGCATCTTTTTTTCCAAAGGCAATATTGTTTCCAATGGTGTCGGAAAATAGAAAAGCATCCTGCGGTACGTATCCTATGGATTTACGCAAGTCATCTAGATTGAGCTCCCTAACCGGTGTCCCATCTATCAGTATCTGGCCATCGCTAACGTCATACAAGCGGCCGATCAATTCTAGAATGGTAGACTTACCGCTTCCTGTCTTGCCCAAAATGGCGAGTGTTTGACCTGCATTTATTTTAAAGGAGAGGTCTTTTAATGCATGGATGTTGGTGTCTTCATACAGCAGATTCACCTTTTTGAACTCAATGCTTCCAGAAACTGGCGTACTTTCTTCAACCAGGTTTTGAATTTGTGGCTCGATATCCAGAAATTGGTTAATTCGTTTTTGGGAGGCCTCGGCTTGTTGGATCATATTGGTCACCCAACCTAGAACGGCAACTGGCCAGGTCAACATATTGACGTAAATCAAAAATTCAGGAATGGCGCCCACTTCAATTTCACCAGCTATCACTTGACGACAACCTATGTAGATAACTAGGATATTACTCAATCCAATTAGTAGTACCATCATAGGAAAAAATAGCGCCTGTACACGAGCGAGATCTATATTTTTATCCTTGCTGTCATTGGCAACCTGTGCAAATTGTCGGTTCATTTGTGGCCCGAGGTTATAGGCCTTAATTACAGAAATCCCGCTAAAGGCTTCTTGCGAGATCGTGTTCAAGTTGGAAAGGTATTGCTGTACTAGCGTAGATCGTTTGTTGATCTCGCGGCTTACCACATAGATCGCTACAGAAAGAAATGGCAACGGTAATAAAGTATAAAGTGCTAGCGTAGGAGCGGTGTCAATCATAGCAGGAATCACCACGGCAAATAAGGTCACCATGTTGATACTATACATAATGGCTGGTCCCATATACATACGCACTTTGGAAACATCCTCACTTATGCGATTCATTAAATCACCGGTACGGTTTTGCTTGTAAAAGCTCAAGGAAAGCTTTTGGTATTGTACGTAGATGATATTTTTTAAATCGTATTCTAGGTGCCTGGATACCACAATGATCAACTGGCGCATGATGAATGTGAGTCCAGCGGCAAGAAGGGTTGTC
>JBBSPH010000060.1:0-10575 GCA_038258985.1 Flavobacteriales bacterium | reverse complement strand
TATTATTAAAAGTTAATTACTTCACTTCTACCGCATCTTTATCTGCGAGGTGCTTGCGTGGTCTATCCTTTGTTTTTCTCAAAGAGTCAAACATGATAGGCGTTGCGATAAATACCGACGAGTAGGTACCTACTACAACCCCTATGATCAAGGCAAACATAAATCCACGTATGGATTCTCCACCAAATATAAATATGGCGAGCAGTACGATTAACGTTGTCAAAGAGGTGTTCAATGTACGGGATATCGTACTGTTGATTGCACCATTCACCGTTCTACCAAAATCCCAGTTTGTTTTCTCTGCGATATATTCTCGGATTCTATCAAACACAACAACCGTGTCATTCAAGGAATAACCGATTACCGTCAAGATCGCTGCAATAAACGCCTGGTCAATCTCCATGTTGAAAGGCATGAACTTATAAGTAGCAGAAAATACTCCTAATACGATGATAACATCATGGAATACTGCTGCAACCGCTCCCAGCGAGAATTGCCATCTGCGGAAACGTATCAAGATATACAAGAACACCACGATCAAGGATCCAAATATCGCATACAATGATCCTGTCAGGATATCATCTGCAATCGTAGGTCCTACTTGGAAGTTGGACATAACACCATATTCCTTACCATCAATGCTTACGTCACCGAATTCCTGCTGGCTCATTCCCGCTGGAAAGTATTCTTTTAGTGAATTGTACAATTTAGTTTCAATGTCTGCACTGGCCACACTATCATCTTCATCAATACCATATTTAGTACTGATGGCAAGCTGATTTTCGGGTCCGTAGGTCTTTGCCTCTGCACTACCAAATACGCCTGGCTGGCTTAAGATGCTTGATATTTCAGTCGCATTCATGTCTTGCTCAAAACGAATCGTGTATTTGCGACCACCTGTAAAATCAATCCCCAGATTCAATTGTACTGTTGCAAGGGAAATCAAACTAGCGACAATCAAAACGCCTGAAAGTACATACGCACCCTTTCTTTTCTTTAAGAAATCAATGTTGACATTGGTAAACCAGGTTTTTGTAAATGACGTAGTAAATGCAAGAGATTTACCATTCTTGCCATAACCATCAATAAACAATCGAGTAATAAAGATTGCCGTAAACAAGGATGTCAAAATACCGATCATTAATGTGGTCGCAAAACCTTGAATAGGTCCTGTACCAAATATGTAAAGGATTCCAGCAGTTAAAAAGGTAGTTATGTTTGCGTCCAGGATAGAACTCAATGCATTGTTGAAACCATCCCTGATGCTATCTGCTTGAGATTTTCCTTTAGCAAGTTCTTCCTTGATCCTTTCAAAAATTAGAACATTCGCATCTACTGAGATACCTATGGTCAATACGATACCCGCAATTCCAGGTAAAGTTAGCACCGCACCGAAAGATGCCAATGCGCCAAAGATGAAAAGAATATTCACTAGTAGTGCAACGTCTGCATATAAACCTGCACGGCCATAATAGAAGAACATCCACACTAGAACAAGCAACAATGCGATGGCAAATGACCATAGTCCAGCAGTGATCGCTTCCTTACCTAAGGATGGCCCGATCACCTCACTTTGAATAATTTCTGCTTGTGCTGGCAACTTACCAGCCTTAAGAACCGTTGCAAGATCCTCCGCCTCATCCACGCTGAAGCTTCCAGAGATCTGACTATTCCCACCAGTTATGGGTCCACTGGTAATTCCAGGTGCGCTATAAACCGTGTTGTCAAGAACTACTGCTACATTGGTTTGGTTCTGGAAAGCTTCCGTGGTCATTTGTTCCCAGACCTTTGCGCCCTCTCCATTCATTGACATGCTCACGATCACTTGACCATTTTGGTCGTAATCTTGTTTCGCATCTGTAATCACACCACCTGAAAGAGGCGCCTCATCTTGCGCATTTGCACGCAATGCATAGAGGTCGATCAACTCATAACCTAAGTCATTATTCAATTCTGGTCTACCCCAGGCAAACTTTACAAATCGTTGGTCAGCGCTTAATTTGCCTCGTGCCTGTGCATCGTTCAAATACCCTTCTATAAGCTCCTGGTCACTTGCGCGAAAAGTAGCTACGATAGCACCAGCACCATTTCCAGGAGCAAGTACGCGAGAGAGTATTGGGTTTTTATTTAGTTCAGTCGGGTCCAGTTCGTCAATCTCCTGCTCTGTATCTAATTTATCGTCATTCAATAAATCTTCAAGAGAAGTATCATTTTGTGCTACGGCTGTAGTATCCACAACAGTAGAATCTGCAGCTGTTGTAGTTTGACTAGAGGCAAGTTTTTCTGCCCAGTAACCATCTGCTGCAGACAGATACGGGAACATATCACTCGCCTTATAAACATGCCAGAACTCCAGCAAGGCAGTTCCAACTAGAAGTTGTTTCACTCGTTTGACATCGCGCTCACCTGGCATCTCGATCAGGATTCTTCCTGAACTACCTAGTTGTTGAATATTAGGTTGAGTGGTACCAAACTTATCGATACGCTTTCTCAATACGTCAAACGCACTACGCATATAGGATTGTAGCTCGTCTCTAAGAACTGGCTCAACATCGCTGTTGGACATATCAAAGTTGATGCGGCCTTCCATTTCTTGGTTGGCAAAAATGTCTGGAGACGCAAGTTGCGCACCATCAATCGCTTCAAACTCTTCTATAAAGTAGTCGAAATAATCCTGTTGTCCATCCTTGATACGTTCATCAGCTCTATCTAGCGCGGTTCTGAAATCGCCATCAGTAGATCCATCTGCCATACCTACTAAAAGGTCACGAATGGAGATTTGCAGGATCACATTGATCCCACCCTTAAGGTCAAGACCCTTTTTAAGCTCATCATCCTTAGCACCAGCATAGGTTGTATAACCACCCCACACATCCTTATTGGCCACAGAATCCAGGTATCTCTTTCTGGCTTCCTCGATCAACGATGGTGCATTGGGAGCATTTCTATCCACTATGCTTTCCGCATAAGCTTCTGCATCATTCTCCACATTATTAGTGATGACGGTGTAGGTAAGCTGGTAGATACAAACTGCTGCAAAAATGATCGCAAAGAATCTGATCAGTCCTTTATTTTGCATTCTCTAAATCTTTAATTGTTGTTAAAATTTGAACGAGCAAATATAGGCTTTCGAGTATCTACTAGCAATTAAAATTAAAATCACAAGCTTACTGATGGCCAGTTATTTATAAATTAATAATAGTGATTGTTGGGTTTCCGCTTTCGCGAAAGCGGAATTTCCACAAGCCTACCTGCTTCTATACTACAAGTTCCCATCTCGCAAGATCAAGGCACAAAAAAACCGCCGATAAACTTTCCGGCGGTTACTTTACTTATGAATGAAGTTCTATAAAAGATCGTTTGTAGCCCGCACTCCATCTGCAGATTTCTGCATGTGCTCTTTTTCTGCATCGCTTAGTTCGATCTCGACTATTTTCTCGATACCGTTTGCACCTAGTATTACTGGTGCACCTATGCAAATGTCTGAAAGTCCGTATTCTCCTTCTAACAAAACACTACAAGGAAACATTTTTTTCTGATCGCAGGCAATTGCTTGTACGAGTGCAGAAACCGCTGCGCCCGGTGCGTACCATGCACTGGTTCCCAATAATTTAGTAAGGGTTGCACCACCAACTTTGGTATCTTCCATCACCTGATTCAACCTGTCCTCGCTCAAAAACTCACTTACTGGAACACTGTTGCGGGTAGCCAGTCTCGTCAACGGCACCATTCCGGTATCGCTGTGACCACCGATTACCATGCCATCCACATCAGAGATGGGAGCTTCCAGCGCTTCGGCAAGTCTATATTTAAAGCGTGCACTATCCAGTGCGCCACCCATTCCAATGATTCTATGTTTAGGGAGACCCGTTGCTTTATGAGCAAGATATGCCATCGTATCCATCGGGTTGGAAACCACTATTAGAATCACTTCTGGAGATTCCTTAACGATGCTCTCTGCGACAGATTTTACAATCCCTGCGTTAATACCGATCAATTCTTCACGGGTCATTCCCGGCTTGCGCGGTATTCCTGAGGTAATTACCGCAATGTGGCTACCGGCAGTTTTTGAATAATCATTCGTCACTCCCGTGATCTTTGTATCAAAGGCGTTTAGCGATGCGGTTTGCATCAAATCCATTGCCTTACCCTCAGCAAAGCCTTCCTTGATATCTAACAATACTACTTCACTTGCAAAATTCTTGATAGCGATGTACTCTGCACAACTTGCACCCACGGCGCCTGCTCCTACTACGGTAACTTTCATAAACTATTTTTTAATGATTTGGGTTTGTTTCGCTTTCGCGAAAGCGGGACATTCCTCATTCCGCGGTCTAAAAATAAGGAAAAGTTGTCAATTTATTGCGCTTAGCTTTCACGATTACTCTAGCCCTAGCAGTAGATTCACCTAATCTTTTCTTAAATAAATGCCCGTTAAATACGGCTTATGGAATTCGCAATTTAGAATTTGAATTTTCATGAAATAAAAAATCCTGCGACACGTATTGTGCTGCAGGATTTTTAGAACTCTCGATACGATAATCTAGTGCCTAGGCGTCAATATTTGCATAGATCGCATTCTTCTCAATAAACTCGCGACGCGGCGGTACTTCATCACCCATCAACATGGAGAATACACGGTCTGCCTCTGGTAAGCTATCGATCGTGATTTGTCGTAAGGTTCTGAATTCGGGATTCATGGTCGTATCCCACAACTGGTCTGCATTCATCTCTCCCAGTCCTTTATAACGCTGTATTGCTGCTGACCCGCCGAATTGCTCATTAATCTCGTCACGTTCTTTATTAGACCATGCGTAACGTTTTTTAGTTCCTTTCTTAACCAGATATAACGGTGGCGTGGCAATGTAGATGTAGCCCAACTCCACCAATTCCCGCATATAACGGAAGAAGAAGGTGAGGATAAGCGTCGCGATGTGCGATCCATCGATGTCCGCGTCACACATAATGACTACTTTATGGTACCGCAGTTTTTCCAGGTTCAATGCTTTAGAATCTTCTTCAGTTCCTATAGTAACACCAAGTGCCGTGTATATATTGCGAATTTCTTCGTTCTCAAATACTTTGTGCTGCATCGCTTTTTCCACGTTCAAGATCTTACCTCTCAAGGGTAGGATGGCCTGAAAATTACGGTCACGACCCATCTTTGCCGTTCCACCTGCAGAATCTCCCTCAACAAGAAATACCTCACAAATGGTAGGATCAGTTTCAGAACAATCGGAGAGCTTACCAGGAAGCCCACCACCGCTCATGACTGTTTTGCGCTGCACCATTTCACGAGCCTTGCGGGCCGCATGTCTTGCGGTTGCCGCTAGAATCACCTTTTGCACGATGGTTTTTGCATCATTGGGATGCTCTTCCAGATAGTTTTCCAACATCGCCGAAACCGCCTGGGATACCGCACTGGTTACCTCACGGTTTCCTAGTTTGGTTTTAGTCTGCCCTTCAAATTGTGGTTCTTGAACCTTTACCGAGATAATAGCGGTGAGTCCTTCTCTAAAGTCATCACCTGTAATATCAAATTTGAGCTTATCCAATAAACCTGATGCGTCAGCATATTTTTTGAGCGTCGTAGTCAAACCACGTCTAAATCCCGCGAGGTGTGTTCCACCCTCGTGGGTATTGATGTTATTTACATAGGAATGCAGGTTTTCAGAATAACTATCGTTATAAATCATGGCCACTTCAACAGGAATGTCATTCTTATCGCTTTCCATCGAGATTACATCTGCAATAATCGGATGTCTGGTATCGTCGAGAAAACGAATAAATTCCTTCAATCCTTCTTCAGATTGAAAAACCTCTTCAATAATATTACCGTTTTCGTCCTTTACACGTTGGTCAATCAGGACAATCCGTATTCCCTTGTTAAGAAAGGAAAGTTCACGCAAACGATTTGCAAGCGTTACATAATTATATTCTACCGTCTGTTGAAAAATGGAGCGGTCTGGAAGAAAGGTAATCACCGTACCACGTTTGTCTGTAGTTCCCGCCTCGCGCACTGGGTACATCGCTTTCCCGCGCTCATACTCCTGCTCATAAATCTTTCCATCGCGGTAGACAGTAGCCTTTAAGTGATCAGATAATGCATTCACACAACTTACTCCCACACCGTGAAGACCTCCAGAAACCTTATAGGAATCTTTATCAAACTTTCCTCCCGCACCTATCTTAGTCATTACCACTTGTAATGCAGATACACCTTCCTTTTTGTGAATATCAACGGGAATACCGCGTCCGTCATCGGTTACCGTCACGCTGTTGTTCTCGTTGATGATCACCTCAATGTTGTTACAGTGGCCGGCAAGTGCCTCATCAATGGAATTATCCACAACTTCATACACTAAATGGTGTAATCCACGTGTTCCTACATCACCGATATACATGGAGGGACGCATGCGTACATGTTCCATTCCCTCAAGTGCCTGAATCTGATCTGCACCGTAATTTTTATTGTTATCCTCGCTCATAAAACCAATCTTAAAAAATGCGCTATTGCACAGCTAACAAATATAGCAAACCATTAGTGTTTACTGGCTATTGCCGCTTATGAAGGATTTTAAGTTATTAACAAATTATTAATAGCAGACCGATTCAAAATGAGGCAATTTTAAGCTCTAATTAGATGTTCAATGAAAAATATAATTGCCGCCATTACTATTGTTTTAAGTTCGTTTGCTGTCAGTGGGCAAGACTTAACATTCTCTAATCTGGATAAGAGCCCGCTAGATGTGGTCATGTATCGCGATGCAGATAAATCTGCTATTGCCCGTATTATTTATAGTAGGCCATCTAAAAAGGAAAGAAAGATTTTTGGAGAACTTGTTCCCTACAATCAAATATGGCGAACCGGTGCCAATGAAGCTACAGAAATTACATTTTATAAAGATGTCATGATTGCTGACCAGAAAGTCACCGCCGGCACTTATAGCATCTACACCATCCCTAATGAGGAGGTGTGGACCTTTGTTCTCAATAGCGACACGACGCAGTGGGGAACGAACTACAATGAGGAACACGACGTTTTCAAAACTGACATGGATGTATCGCTTGCACCACAACCTATTGAGTCATTTTCCATCAATTTTGTAGAAGAAATGGAAGGTGCCAAAATATTTATGGGTTGGGACGACCGCATCGCAAGCCTAGAATTTAAGGTCGCCCAACTTTAAGGGATATTCAAATACTTGTGCGTTTGCAAGGACACTCGCCATTCTGGATTTTCCATCACGAATTCTGTGATTAATGGGATCATTTTTTCCCGCACGGACCATTCTGGTTGAAGAAACAACTGGCAACTGGAAGATACTTTTTGGGATTCCGCTTTCGCGAAAGCGAAATCATTTTTATTATAAATGATCATTTTGAGTTCATCTGCCTGATCATAGATTTCTGCAACGGGCATCTTCACTTTTTTAGGAGATAGGCAAATCCAGTCCCAACTTCCAGACAGCGCATAAGCGCCACTAGTTTCAATGTGCACGGTCATGCCTTTATCTTTCAAGGCATTGGTCAAAGGATCCATGTTCCAGGTAAGAGGTTCACCGCCTGTAATGACAATGGTCTTACTCCATTTTGCTGCATTTGCGACAATCTGATCGATGTGCGTGGGTGGATGGGTATCTGCATTCCAACTTTCCTTTACATCACACCAGTGACAACCTACATCACAGCCACCTACACGTATAAAATAGGCCGCAGTTCCCGTGTGAAAACCTTCACCCTGAATGGTATAGAATTCTTCCATCAACGGCAACATTGTACCCGTTTCTACCTGTTCTTTAATCATCTTTTCCATGCGGGTGCAAAAATAGAGGATTCCCAGATAATGATAGCGGTTTTGGCCTTCAAGATAGTATTCACCTATATCATATATGTGGCTGTGGATTGCTAAAATTCCCATTTCATTTTCTTTTACTTTTGTGTCAAACCAGATTCCATGTCCAGACAAGAAAATTTTGAAAAAGCTATTCTAGAAGGTTATTCTCCTAAGGGTGAATCTATCATTATGGGTGCGGCTATGCTGGATGGGACAGCAATTACTGGAGCCCATGTAAAAATCCCTCTAAAAACAATGAATCGGCATGGTTTGATTGCAGGCGCGACGGGAACGGGAAAAACCAAAACACTGCAAATAATTGCGGAGCAACTTTCACAGCAAGGCGTGCCCACCCTATTGATGGATATTAAGGGTGACCTTTCTGGCGTTGCAGCAGCCAGCGAGGGACACGCAAAAATTGATGAGCGTCATGCGACTATCGGGTTAGTCTTTAAAAAGCGCGCAAGTCCCGTAGAGATATTGACCATATCTGAACAGGCAGGCGTAAAAATGAGGGCGACAGTGAGCGAGTTTGGACCCGTGTTGCTCTCCAGAATATTAGATGTTACGGAAACCCAGGCGGGAATCATTAGTGTCGTATTCAAGTACTGCGATGATAACAAATTACCGCTGTTGGATTTGAATGACCTAAAAAAGGTGCTTCAATACGCGACGGAAGAGGGAAAGGAAGAATTCCAATCAGAATACGGTAGAATCTCGACCTCATCAACGGGAGCCATACTCCGTAAATTAGTGGAGCTAGAGCAACAGGGTGCAGAATTATTTTTCGGCGAGCGCAGTTTTGAGGTTAAGGATCTAGTGCGCAAAAACAAGGATGGACACGGTTACGTAAACGTCATCAGGTTGACTGATATTCAGGATAGACCGAAGCTATTCTCAACGTTTATGTTGAGTCTGCTGGCTGAAATCTACAGTACTTTTCCTGAAAAAGGTGATGCTGACAAACCAGAACTTGTCCTATTTATTGACGAGGCGCACCTGATTTTTAACGAGGCCAGCAAGGCACTTCTCAATCAGATTGAAAGCATCGTAAAGCTGATACGCTCCAAGGGAATAGGCATTTATTTTGTAACCCAAAACCCGACCGATATTCCCGAAGGTGTTTTAAGTCAGCTAGGGTTGAAAATCCAACATGCCTTGCGCGCCTTTACCGCAAAGGATAGGCAGGCCATCAAACTGACTGCCCAGAATTACCCTATTAGTGAATTCTACGACACGGCAGAAGTGCTTACTTCTTTAGGAATAGGAGAGGCACTCATATCTGCACTGGATGAAAAGGGTAGTCCTAGCCCACTCGCGGCCACGTTGCTGAGGGCTCCAGAAAGCCGGATGGATGTCCTGACAAACCGTGAATTGGAAGACCTGATTGCAGACTCAGAATTGACGGACAAATACAACGAGTCCATCAACCGGGAAAGTGCGGAAGAGTTATTGCAAGAAAAGATCGAGCACGCCCATAAAGAAGACATCAAGGAAAAAGCACAGAAAGAACGCACCAAAACAGCGCCCACCGCAAGAGCGAGCACTCGGCAAAACCCAATTATTAAAGTGCTTACCAGTGCTTCGTTTATACGTGGCGTAATGGGAATTTTAGGCAAGGCCTTAAAATAAATGGTGGTTGACCGCAATGGTTGATGTGGAAATTTCGCTTTCTAGGAGCAAAGCGACGCTGAAGTTTATGCTGAGCGCAGTCGAAGTGCGAAAGCGAAGCCAAATAGAAAACAGCTGCAACCAAACAAACCTTTTATAAATTGGCTAGTCCCACAAGGCATTGTAATTTTACATTTTTTAAGAAATCCATGAAGAAATTATTTATAGCAGTAGCAGTAATCGTTGTTTTGGCCAGTTGTTCGGACGAGCAGGATCCATTTGAATGGAACAAGGACCGCATAGGTATGTTGACCAAAGAATCAAAGGTTTACCAACTGGACAGCCTGTTTGTCAACGATAGTATTGTACGCCCAGGACTCAACGGAGAATTAAGTGGTGGAGCAGATGCCATTGAAGTCTACGAAAAAGGTGGTAAACACTTATTGACTCTCACTCCTTATTCTGCGGACACGACAGCTACAATTGAGAATGTACGCGTACGCGACGAGCGATTTACAACTGCCAAGGGAATTAATATCAATAGCGAATTTAAAAGCATCAACGATTCTTATAAAATCGGTAGCATTGATAATATGATCAATAGTGCCGTGATTTGGGTCAACGAGGAAAATTTTTATTTTACGATCAAAAAAGATGTCCTGCCTGCAGATCTTAAATTTGACATTACTGCGCCCATAGACAAAACGATGATTCCAGATACAGCCAAACCAGAATTTGTATTTATAAGCTGGTAAGCCCATGTTCAAGAAACTCTTCAATAAAGCCGTACCTAAATTGTACGGCTTTTATTTTAATGTGCTGACCTTCTTTTCTCCAAAGAAGGGAGCAGCGCTGGCAATGACAGTTTTTAGTGTTCCACGCAAGGGAGCCATCTTACCGTTTCAGGAGGAATTTTTAGCCACTGCACGACAACCGCGGTTAGTTGTTGAAGAAGGCTTTATTCAATTGTACCATTGGAAGGGCAAAGGAAAAACAGTGCTGCTCGCCCACGGCTGGGAATCAAATGCGTGGCGATGGAAATTTCTGATCGAGCCTCTACTGGAACTTGATTACAACATCATTGCACTGGATGCGCCGGCACATGGAAATTCTGAGGGCAAGGAATT
>JBBSPH010000059.1:0-10614 GCA_038258985.1 Flavobacteriales bacterium | reverse complement strand
TTTTTTGGTAGGAACACATTGATCAGGTTCCCTTTTGACTTGCTCATTTTCTCGCCATCCGTTCCAGGGACGTACATGGTGCCTTCTTGAATTTCTGCTTGCGGTTCGATGAGGGTTTCGCCCATCTGGCTATTGAAGCGTCCCGCAACATCGCGAGCCATTTCAAGATGCTGCAACTGGTCTTTGCCTACGGGAACTATCACGGCATCGTATAGTAAAATATCTGCGGCCATCAACATAGGATAGGTAAATAATCCAGAATTAATATCGCTCAAGCGATCTGCCTTATCCTTAAAACTATGGGCAAGTGTCAATCGCTGGTAAGGAAAAAAGCAGTTGAGGTACCAGTTGAGTTCTGTGACTTGTGGAACATCGCTCTGACGGTAAAATGTAGTGCGAGAAGTGTCCAGGCCGCAGGCAAGCCATACGGCTGCTGTCGCATAGGTATTTTCACGCATGGTTTCACCATCTTTTATCTGGGTAAGGGAATGAAGGTCTGCAATAAACAGGAAGGAGTCATTATCAAGTTGAGCAGACATTTCTATCGCAGGTAAGATGGCGCCCAATAAATTACCTAGATGAGGTGTGCCTGTTGATTGTATACCAGTTAAAACTCGTGCCATGCCTTTTAAATATGGTGCAAAGGTAATTCTTGCGACTTTGATTCCGCAACTGCCAGTAACTTGTGTTGTGCGCTATTTAAATTCGGCTATTTTTGAGGTTCATGAAATGGATGCGTTATATTTTGATGCCACTCTATAGAATCTGGTTCTATATATTACTGGCAGTACCTATTCTGGTCATGTTTCCTTTTCTGGTACTGGCAACAATATCTGAAAAAACATATGGTGCCTTCTTCAAAATGGCACAAATCTGGGCGATGGTCATCGTCTACGGAATGGGATGGTGGCCAGTGATACATCGTGATGCTGGAATGCAAAAGGGCAGGAGCTACATGCTGGTGGCAAACCATACCAGTATGGCAGACATCATGCTCATGCTACTCGTGGCCAGAAACCCGTTTGTCTTCGTAGGGAAGGCAGAGCTTTCCAAGATTCCGATATTCGGTTTTTTCTATAAACGTACGTGTATCCTGGTAGATCGCGGCGATGTGCACAGCCGGAAGGCCGTATTTGATAGCGCAAGCAAACGATTGGAAAGCGGCGTGGGCATCTGTATTTTTCCAGAGGGAGGCGTTCCAGTGGACAGGTCGCTATTACTGGATAGTTTTAAGGATGGCGCATTCCGTCTGGCGATTGAGCACCAGATTCCCGTGGTGCCCATGAGTTTCTATGATAATAAAAAACGATTTCCATTTTCGTTCTTCTTCGGCTCACCGGGAAAAATGCGTGCCAGAACCCATGAGATCCAGGAAACCACTGGCTTGCAATTGCCGGGTGATAAGGTTCGCTTTCGCGAAAGCGTAAGAGCCATCATCCTCAACGATCTAATGAAAAACGAGTAAATAAAAACCGCGCTGCATAGCAACAGCGCGGCTTCCCTTCTCATTGCATGAATTGAGTCCAATGATTAACCAACCTCAATCTTCTTTTTCATATTCCCAGAAATAGCCTGCAATGACAGCCCTGACTGGTTAAAATCTATACCGTAAACCGGTGTAAAGGCCTAGAGTGTACGGTCTAAAATCTGCGCTATCATTGCGCAGCGTGTTCAATTGATATTTAAACGTAGGTTCTAGGGTCATGCCTAATTTTTGTGTGAATTTGTAATCAATACCCAACCCTAGATTTAGGCTTTGGTTAAAATCCCTGAAATTAGGATCCTTGCCCAGATCCAGTTTTTGATTGCTATTGTAGAGATTTACCTGATTATCTGTCAAGAACAGCGCACTCAAACCACCCACCACGCTAACACCTATTTTGCGGTCAAGCACCAAATATTTGATTTCTAATGGCACCTCTAAATATCCCAGTTGTTGTGAAAGCTCGCCTTTGAAACCGCTGAAAGTATTTGCACTAAAGAGCTCTTGCGAGAAACTGTCAGCCGCTGAATTTGCTGCCACAGAATTATCATTAACCGCAGCTGCATCAAAATTCACGGTAGGCCTCGCACCGTTAGCAGCTATTGACTGTGCCGTAAACCTGTAATTAATATTTCCAGTGTCATAAGCCATTCGCATCTGACTAATACCGGTTCTCACCGTCCATCGTGGCGCAAATTGATAGCCTATAGCCAGACCGTAACTTAAATTGACCTCTGGACTTTTGTCGTTGTCGCCCACTTGTGTCCCAATAGAGGAGCCGCCTAAGGTGCTTGAATATATGGGAGCAAAAACTGTGGCAGCACTCCATGATCTAATGAATGGATCAGTTTCTGGTAACTCAGGATTTTCTGTTAGATCTGTATCAACCATAGCCTCCTTTAAATCATCTTTTATTGCTTTATCACTAGTCAAACTATCCGTCGCTATAGAAGCTGTGGTTTTGTCAATATTACTTTGAAACTCTTTCCTGTTTATATCTTCCACGGTTGCTATTGCCGCGGAACTCGTGTCTAGAACCGTTTGAACCCAACCGTCAGAAATAGTTCCAGCCTTAAAGTCATTTTTGGTCTTTTTAGACATGGTTTTATCTGCATTTGCGATGACATCTGATTTTTGTAATGCGCTGGCTTTCGTAGTCTGGATGGAATTAGTGGTGTTGTTGGCATTGTTTTTTTGCTCTTTGTTGTTGCTTTCTACCTCAACCAGCAAATCATAGTCAACGGCATTTTCTTGCGATCTTGATTCGGTGACGCCTTCTTTTTTAGAGTTGCTGTCCATTGTTCCAATCGGACTATCCTCTTTAGGTAATGGACTATCTATGACTGCGTTGGTATCTGGTAGGTCTGTTTTTTCATTCCAAAGTGCCGCGGTGACCATCAATGCAAGCACAGCCGCAACACCGGCCAGTTTGAACCACATAGGAAACAGCACGGGCCTGACTCTCTTGTCCAGTCGCTTCTCAATATTATCCCACGCTCCAGCCGGTGCGGTAGGTTCAAAATCCTTGAACCGCTCCTGCATCCACTGTTCTATATTTTTCTTTTCTTTCATAGTCAACTGGCGTTACTGCTGTTTTGCTTCCGCCACTCTGCAATCATGAGTTGTAGGTTTTTTCTGGCGCGTGATAGATTCGATTTTGACGTTCCCGGCGTGATGTCCAGAAGCGCCGCAATTTCTTTATGACTATATCTATCCAATATGTAAAGCGAAAAAACCAGTCTATACTGATCTGGTAAGCGATGGATCATTTCTAACAGATCCTGCATCGCTAGGCCATCTGGTTCTTCAATATCCATGGAATCGTCAGCTTCTTGTGGCTCTGCTTCCAGCGCATATGTTTTTTTGCGGCGGTACGTTTGCAATGCGGTATTGATGGCAATGCGTTTGCACCAGCCCTCAAAAGATCCCTTGTGATCAAATTGACCTATCTTTTGAAATATGGTGATGAAACTATCCTGTAGCACGTCCTGCGCCTCCTCATAGTTTGCGGCATACTTCAAACAACAACCGAACAGTGCGCTGGAAAGTTGATCGTAAAGTGCTCGTTGCGCTTTTCGATTTCCTTCACGACATTGCTGGATAAGTTGTTTTTGAACCACATTTAAAAATATCCTATTCTACGACTTCAACAGTGAATTCTAGATAGGTAGGTTCATTGTTAGCATCTTGTCCTGATAAGAATCTGAAGACATATGATCCATTGCTCGTGGGCAAAAACCGTAAAATTTGCTCTGTCGGCAAATTTGTCATCGCGCAGTTTCCATTATTAGGCGTTGTGCGGGTAGTTACTATGCTAACCGTACGTTGATTTAAGGTTGAATCTACATTAAAGCCTTCAAACCTATTGCAGGTGGTCGGGTTGTCGTAACGCACAATAATGTTGTTGATTTCACCGAATTTCAACTCTGCGGGAAACTCCACAGCAGTTACAGCCACAATCTCAAGTTGGACATCTGAAAATGAATCATCATCACTTATACTACACGAGTTGAAACCCACACTCACCAGTGCAAGTAGCATAATTAATTTCCATTTCATAAGAGTATTTTTTAAATAGATACAGCAGACTTTGAAAGGTTGCGTCCTAAAATTAAAAAAACCGTCTAATTTTTAAATCAGACGGTTTTCAGTAATGATTTCAACCAGTGATTACACTGCTAGAGCCTTTATGGCGGCCATGATCTTTTTCTCCAGTTCATCCATTAAATCTGGATTATCCTGAAGAATAGCCTTAACGCTATCGCGGCCTTGACCCAGTTTTGTGTCTTCATAAGAGAACCAGGATCCAGCCTTGTTGATGATCTCATATTCCACGCCTAGATCAATGACCTCGCCTATTTTAGAAATCCCTTCACCGTAAAGAATATCAAATTCTGCGGTGCGGAATGGTGGTGCTACTTTGTTCTTCACCACTTTTACTCGCGTCTTATTACCCTGCACATCGCCGGCACTGCCCTTGATTTGTGTAGAACGTCGTATATCTAGTCGTACAGATGCATAAAACTTCAACGCGTTACCACCAGTGGTCGTCTCAGGATTACCGAACATCACACCTATCTTCTCGCGCAATTGGTTAATAAAGATGACGGTACAGTTGGTTTTAGAAATAGTTCCTGTCAATTTTCTTAGTGCCTGAGACATCAATCGGGCATGTAGACCCATTTTACTGTCACCCATCTCGCCCTCAATCTCTGCCTTGGGCGTTAGCGCGGCAACAGAGTCGATCACAATAATGTCGATCGCTCCAGAACGTATCAGGTTTTCCGTGATTTCCAGTGCCTGCTCACCATGGTCAGGTTGGGAAATAATGAGGTTTTCTAGGTCAACACCCAGTTTTTCTGCATAGAAACGGTCAAATGCATGCTCTGCATCAATAAAAGCGGCGATACCACCTGCTTTTTGTGCCTCGGCAATGGCGTGCAGGGTTAGTGTAGTTTTACCAGACGATTCTGGCCCGTAGATTTCAATTACACGGCCACGTGGATAACCACCCACGCCCAGTGCTGCATTCAATGCTAGTGACCCAGTACTAATTGACTCAATGTCAACCACCTGACGATCTCCCATCTTCATCACCGTACCTTTTCCGTATGCTTTATCCAGCTTGTCCAGCGTCAATTTGAGCGCTTTCTGCTTCGCTTCTTTTTCCTTGTCGTCTGCCATTTCAATTTATTTTTCGTAAAAATAGGTCAAGGGTTCATGGTTTCCAATAGGAGGAGGGAATGGTTATTAACGATGTATTTAGTGGGCAATCCGCTTTCGCGAAAGCGGGAAATTTACAACCATATTTTGGGCGTTACCATCCCGCGAAAGGCGGGACGGTCGGGCTATCTCTCCAATCTTTTTAAGCCTGATTAGTGTTGTGAGAAGGGCTTAAATAGGATTTCCGTTTTATCCCTAACGCATAAATACACAGGTGCATTTGTCTTCAGTGACGCATTTTGTGGATCATCTGCTTTCGCGAAAGCGGAATAATGTATCATAATAATAATAACAACAGGTTGGACGTTTCCATCCCGCAAAAGGCGGGACGGCCGGGCTTTACGTTGCAATCTTTTCAAATCGCTATCGCTATTTTGAAAAGGATTTTCACTTCAATCTCTAACGCAAAACCACTCTAAACCGACATCTAACTACTAACAGCGCAGCGATCTAAATACTATAATTACCTTTGCACCTTCAACACAAGACTGTTTATAGCATGCAACTGTACAACAAATTAAGTGCTGAGGAAAGACGCGAGCTGATACGTGCCGCCGGCAGGGAACGGCTCACGATCTCTTTCTATCAGTATGCCCGGCTGGGTAATCCAGAACTTTTCAGAAACCATTTATTTGTCGCTTTTGACGAGCGTGAGGTTCTGGGCCGTATCTATGTCGCCCATGAGGGTATCAACGCCCAACTTTCTATTCCAGCAGACCGTTTTAACGACTTCAAGCGATTTCTGGATAGTATCTATTTTTTGGAAAATGTGCGGCTCAATATTGCCCGCGAGCAGGACAACGAGAGTTTCCTTAAATTAAAAATCAAAGTACGCCACAAGATCGTGGCAGACGGGTTACAAGATACCATTTTTGACGTGACTGACATAGGACAACATGTGGATGCAGTGAAGTTCAACGAACTGATTGCAGATCCGGATACAATTCTGGTCGATATGCGCAACCATTATGAGAGTGAGATAGGACATTTTGAGAATGCCTGGACACCAGATGTGGATACCTTTCGTGATAGTTTGTCCATTATTGAGGAAGAAATCAAGGAGCATAAAAAGGGTAAGAAGCTAGTGATGTATTGCACCGGCGGGATACGTTGTGAAAAGGCAAGTGCCTATTACAAACATCGTGGTTTTGAAGATGTTTATCAGCTAGAAGGCGGGATCATTGAATACCACCGTCAAGTGACGGAGCAGGGATTGGAAAATAAATTCCGCGGGAAGAATTTTGTTTTTGACGCTAGGTTGTCTGAGAAAATAGGTGATGAAATTATTTCTAACTGTCACCAGTGCGGCAAGCCGTGCGATGCTCATACCAATTGTGCTAATGAAGCCTGTCACCTACTTTTCCTGCAGTGCGAGGAATGCAAAGTAACTTTTGAAAATACGTGCAGCACGGAATGCCATACAGTTATCCAGTTGCCAGAAGAAGAGCAGAAAAAACTGCGCGCGGGTAATTATAACAGTAACAAGATATTTAAAAAGGGAAGGTCTGAAAAGCTGGAGTTTAAAGATTGAGTGATTAAACTGACACTATAAGGCTATTTCTGAAATTAAAAAACCTGTAAAGAAAATCCGTTTTTCTTTACACGTTATAGAAACATGTATAGATTTTGCGATTTCCTTTACACGTTTTCTGAACCTGTATAAATAGATTTTCTTTACTTATATAATATGTTTGAAAAAACCATAACGTTTGCTCTAGCCTAATGCGGCAACTTATCCTTGATCATTCTATAATGAAAGTTCCCAAAAGCGCTCCCGCGATTACCACGAGAATAGAAATATAACCAGCACCGGCCAAAACATACATAGGTCCTAGACAGGCACCAGCTAGCACCCAACCCAATCCGAAAATAATCCCGCCGATCAAATAGCCAGAAACACCCTTGTCTTTAGGTTGCGACTCGACATCACTACCGCCCAGCGCTTTGATGTTATTGGGCGTGTTAAACAAAATTTGCGGATTTATCTGCATCTTAAAAAATTTCAATTCACTATTTGTTAATTACGCTTTCGCGAAAGCGAACTCGCCGATCGCTAAATCTTAAAATTTTCTAAGCATGATGTTAACCCGCTGCTAAACAGTATTTTTTTATGATTTGTAGCCATACGCCTACGCTAGTTTTAAAAATTATGCCTTAAAATAATTACGATGTCTCAACTTTACCTTCACTACCCACACTTTTTCAAGACGACCTTTCCCATATTATTCGTTTTCCTGTTGGGATCAACTAGTTTAAGCGCACAAGCTGACCTTACCATACGTGGTGCACTGGAGCCAAATGACCGCCAGGCAGAATCTGGTGAACGGGTCACCGTCGATTACTCCCTGACCAACATAGGAAATGTCGATGCTGATGAATTGGATGTGGGCATCTACTTTTCAGATGATCAGCTTCTTTCCGATAATGATAGATTACTTGCAAGAGATAATATAGGTAACGTGGAAGTAGGCGAGACCGAAAGTGAAAACGAACAGTTTGCCCTTCCCTCTGGTATTGTCGACGGCGTTTATTACATCATTTTAAAGGCAGATGACTTGGACATTATTGCAGAGCAGGACAAAACAAACAATACCGTTGCGATCGAGATCAACATAGGCGACGCAGGGAACTTAAATCTGGCAGATCTAAGCTTTAGCACTGCAAGAATTGATATTATCGGCCAAACCGCAGAATCTGGTGAACGCATCACGGTAGAATACGGGATCACCAATTCTGGAAATACCGATGCCGAGAATTTTGACGTGGGCATATACTTCTCAAACGATCAGACGCTGTCTGCAGACGATGAGCTATTGGCAAGGGATAATTTAGCAAATATAGAAGCAGTAGAGACCGAGGATGAAGAAGAAGAGTTCGCCCTACCATCAGGTCTTGCTGGTGGGATCTATTATATCATTTTAAAGGCAGATGATCTTGACGTAATTCAAGAGCAAGACAAAACCAACAATACGGTGGCTTTAGAAATCACCATAGGTACCGGGACAGATTCTGGAGGTGGCTCAAGTGGTAATGGCAGTACTGGTAACACACAGGATGCCGACTTATTTTTCAGCACGGCGGCGCTAGAACCCGGTGATGAGAATGCTGGTCCTGGAGACCGCATCACGATAGAGTATTCTTTGACAAACTCTGGAAATACCGATGCCGAGGAATTTGACGTGGGGATCTATTTATCTACCGATGAAGTTCTTTCCACCGACGACAGATTACTGGCGAGAGATAACATAGTTAATGTTGAGGTCGGCGAGACTGAAGATGAAAACGAGCAGGTCACCATCCCGGCAGATATGGAAGATGGTGATTATTTCATCATCCTTAAAGTGGACGATCTTGATGTGGTCGTGGAAAGCGAAAAGTCTAATAACGAGATCACGCTCAACAAAAACATCGCTAGAAGCACGCTTTCAATTGACGATTCAACACTAACAAAAAATCTATCCTTAAGCAATTATCCTAACCCAGTTAGAAAGCAAACCACTTTTCAATACCATATTGTGCAAACTGCTAACGTTGAACTTAAGATTGTCAACATTGCAGGTCAAGTGGTTGAAAGCTTAGTCAACGAGCGTCAAAACGCCGGCGAGCATAATCTACCGTATAAGAATAAACTACCCTCGGGAATGTACATCTACATTCTAGAGGTCGACGGTAACCAAAACACTGGAAAAATGATAGTGGAATAACTGATCAGATCAAGCATATAAAAAACGGCTGGAATCAACTCCAGCCGTTTTTTTGTTCGCTTTCGCGAAAGCGATAAAATGAATCACCCTCATTACAAGTTACCTATGGCCTAAAAACAACCGTATGTTACCAAAATCAAATCATCACGTTTAATCATTAACCTAAGTTTGTTGAATGCAAGGATCGCACAGAAATATAATTTATATCACTAAAAGCAATCGCTGTAATACCCTCACGTCATGGAATTTTCTATACGTAATAAGGTGCTTTCAAAAGAAACGTGATATCTAGTGCCCACCTAAATCAATGCGGCAATTTATCCTTAATCATTCCATAAATAAATGTCCCTAGAAGCGCTCCAAAGATCACCACGAGAATAGAAACATAACCAGCGCCGGCCAAAACATACATAGGTCCAGGACAGGCACCAGCCAGCGCCCAACCCAATCCGAAAATAATCCCGCCAATCAAATAGCGAGAAACACCCTTGTCTTTAGGTTGTAACTGGACATCACTACCGCCCAGGGCTTTGATGTTTTTCCGTTTGATGATTTGTATGCCGATCACTCCCAACGCAAGTGCAGAACCGATGATTCCGTACATATGGAAACTTCCAAACCTGAACATCTCATAAATACGGAACCACGAGGCAGCCTCTGATTTAAACATCACGATGCCGAAGAAAATACCAACGGCTAAATATGCTAAAGTTCTCATAGGCTAAAAATTAAAGGATATAAAAAGTGGATCATTACCAGTCCACCTATAAAAAAACCAATCACCGCAATAAGTGACGGCACCTGTAAATTACTCAATCCAGAAATAGCATGACCAGAGGTACAACCACCCGCGTACCGCGCACCAAAACCAACCAGGAATCCACCGATGAGTAGTATTGCAATATTGAAAGGATCTGCTAGGTTTTCCAGCGCAAATATTTCGGTAGGCAAATAACTCTCACCAGCACTAGTGATGTTGTAGTCAGTGGCGAGTTCTTGCGCGATATCTGGATTGATCTGTACAGTATTGTCGCTCATAAAATTGGAAGCAATAAACCCACCGATGATCGCACCCAAAACCACGATCAGATTCCAGCGGTTTGCCTTCCAGTCAAATTTGAAGAAGTCGGCAGCCTTGCCTGCGCCCATAGCGCTGCAGGCCGTCCGTAAGTTGGACGACATTCCAAAAGTCTTGCCCAACAGCAGTAAAATAAACATCGTCAGGGCGATGAGTGGCCCAGCGACGTACCACGGCCAGGGTTGAATAATCCATTCCATTGTTTAGATTTTTATTGAAGTTCACGCTTTCCCTTCGACTGGCTCAGGGAGACGCGGGAAAGCGGAACAGTAACACTAGTTACCCTTACCTACTTATAATTTGTTCTATTGAAACTCCTTAACATCATCACTCAAGTCATATACCGTTGCGGCGGGTAAGATGCTCTGGATGATGCTGCTTCCCGCTGCGCTGCGGTAGCCGCCGGCACAATGAACCACGATCGGTTTGTCGGTAGGAACGTCGCTGGCGGTATCCCTTAACTTGTTCAATGGGTGTTCCAACGCGTCCTCAAAAAATTTCCCGTTGTTGATCTCGCTCTGGTTGCGTATGTCGACGATGGTATAATCGCTCAAGTTGTCTTTAAAATGTTCCAGATCCAGTTCCTCTGTTTTTTCAAGACCATTGCTGCCTAGCGTGATTACTTT
>JBBSPH010000058.1:0-10627 GCA_038258985.1 Flavobacteriales bacterium | reverse complement strand
TGTTCAACCACCCATCCTACAACTGGGTGAGAGCTGGGAAATTAGTGATGTGGGTGATGATGTCTCTATTGTTGAGAATGGCAGTCTGACTGGTAAATCACTCAAATGGTTGCTGGAACACCATGGTGAAGCAATTATGGGTAAGCGAGTTTTTCAGAAATTCGGCAAACAGTTTCCCGTGTTGATCAAATACATTGACGCCGCGCAGGATCTTTCCATACAGTTGCATCCCGACGATACGGTTGCGATGACAAAGCACAAAAGTTTCGGTAAGACGGAAATGTGGTACGTGATGGATGCAGATCAGAATGCTCAATTAACGCTGGGTTTTAAGGAGGATTGTTATGAGTCCGCTTTCGCGAAAGCGATACAAACCAACAATCTTCCTGCATTATTGAACCAACAGGATGTCACGGCGGGTCAAAGTTTTTTTATCTCACCGGGTTTTGTACATGCGATAGGAGGTGGGGTCACACTGGCCGAAATCCAGCAAAGCAGCGATGTTACTTATAGAGTCTACGATTATGATCGCCGTGATGATAAGGGAAACCCTCGGGATTTACATATTGAGGAATCGATTGCAGCAGCAGATTATTCCAAGGCAACGGATTATGAGCTCCACTACAATCCGGAAAAACTAGGATTGCAGGTGCTCAAGAAAACCCAATATTTTGAAACTGATATTCAGCAGTTTAGTGGCGATGCAGCAATTGATTTATTCAGTGGTGAAAGTTTTACTATTTTAATGAATGTTGGTGATCAGTGCCATTTAAAAATGGATGAGGAAAGCTTTTCATTTTCAAATTCACAGACCTTTTTAGTACCCGCTGCGGTAAAAGAATTAACCGTAAACTGCTCTGGAAACGGCAAATTACTGGTCGTGCATTTGTAGAAGGAATATTGCCTATTTTTGCAACCTAAAAATAAAGTAATGGCAAGTATTAAAAATCTGAAGCAGGACATCAACTATGTTCTAGGAGATATCATCGAGGCAGCATTGATCACACAAGCGGCACAACCAGAAAAGGAAGCAGAAGCAGAGAAAATAGTAGACGATTCCATCGCTACATTTGATGACTTGATTGCTCGTATCAACGATAAAAAGGTAGAAAAAAGAGGTGCTCACCTGAAGCAAGTAAGAGCAGATCTTGAAACTAAGGGAGCTGCACTTATCGAGCGCGTTAACGCGATCTAATAGCTTTTAAGTTCTTTAATCATTTCAGACAGGTCTTTTCCATAAAGACTTGTCTGAATTTTTTTTGGCATGATGTTATAGATGCTGTCCAGTAATTTTGGGTTTGCATCAAATGCTTCCTGCAACAGCATGTAAGGTGCCACTTCATGATCTTTATTGAATCCCGCAAAGTTGATGGCATATAACACCCTTTTTCTCAGATACTTTTCATAATCCTCATTGAGCGCATCTACCTCGCTTTGATTTGGATTTTCTTGACCGCTCAAGTTCATGCTGCGCTTCATCAAATCTGTATAGGTTTGATTTAATTTTTTGAGGTTACCATTGAAGGTGTCCAAAATTTCATTATTTTTTGATCCCGTGATGACGGCGTCACTCTCAAAATCTTTGAGACTTGTCGTTATAGACATCGTGGTGTCTGCTGCAAAAAACGAAAGGCGATCATCATATTGTGAACCATCCTTGACATCCAGATACAGGTATAACATTTGTGGCTCCGCGAGATCTGTAGTGAGTGTAAAATTGCTCTTACCATCTAGGGCAACACTATCTAAGGTGATAAGGGCAGAATCTTGGAGTTTTTGAAGCATAACGCTACCCACTCGCAGACCATCAACATTTCCATTAATAGAAAAGGAGTTAATTGATTCTTCTTTGCACGATACTAGTAGAACTAAGGCCGCTAAAGCCGCGATGTAAGATTTCATAACCTTTTTTTAAGGGCTGCAAATATGCACGTAAACTTTGAAAGATCTAGGACGTGGCGACAATTTGCATCAATATCGTACAGCCTATCGCACCTATGGTTCCCACCACGTAACCAAAAACAGCCAGCAAAACTCCGACCGTCGTTAGCGATGGGTGAAATTCTGCAGCGACAACGGGCGCGCTTGCAGCGCCACCCACATTTGCCTGGCTACCTACCGCCATAAAGAAGTAGGGCGCTTTGATCAACTTAGCCATTAAGATCAGAAGTCCCGCATGAATCGCCATCCATACGATCCCAACAAGAATCAATAACGGATTTTCAACAACTTGTCGCAGATCCATTTTTACGCCAATGGTTGCTACCAAAATATAGATAAAAATACTACCAATGCGGGAAGCTCCGGCACCTTCATATCTTTTGATAGGCGTGTAGGAAAGTAGAATCCCTATAAATGTGGCTACAGAGATCAACCAGAAAAATTGGCTGGTCAGGAAACTTAAGTAAATGTTCTCTGAAATTGTAGGATCTGCATCAATCCAACTTGAAATATAATCTGCAGCGAAATGTGATATTCCTACGGCTCCAAAACCGACACCTAGCATCACCATAATATCCGTGAAGGTAGCCTCCCGTTTGACACTCAAAGAATAATCGGTGATTTTCTTTTTCAGCCGTTCGATCGAGCCGGTGTCAGCGCCAGTCCATTTGTCAAATTTTGCGGAATACCCGATGCCCAGTAAAATAATCGCCATCCATAGATTTGCAACCACAATATCCACCAAGACCATCCCGCCGTAAAGTTCCTGATTGTATTCATAAACCTCCAGCATCGCTGTTTGGTTGGCACCACCGCCTATCCAGCTACCAGCAATCGTACTTAGACCTCGCCACACGGCATCAAACCCTGTCGCATCAAAAGATTCTGGGCTTATCCACATAAAAATGAGCAACGCGATAGGTCCACCGATAATGATACCGACGCTACCGGTCAGAAACATGATGAGCGCCTTGGGTCCTAGGTTAAATACTGCTTTTAGATCAATGCTCAAGGTCATCAGCACAAGTGCTGCGGGCAATAAATACCTAGAGGCCATAAAGTATAGCGATGAAGAATTTTCCACTAGCTCGCCATCTTCCAGCGTTTTCCACTCACTCCCTATAATTCCTGTGGAGCTTAGAATCGACGGGATCAAATAGCACATTAAAAGCGCTGGGACAAATTTGTAGAACCTTGCCCAGAATCCCTTGGTTTTAGAAGAAGTGTAAAACACAAATCCCAGCGCCATCATAAGCAACCCAAAGGTTACGGTATCTTGTGTGATGAGTGGCGTGGTGTCGATCAGTTCTTCCTGGAAAATCATAAGGTCATATTCAGCAGCGGCAAAATACGATTTTATGGAGAGTGTTGGGAATTACGCTTTCGCGAAAGCGATATAGAAACGAACACAGATATACCTGAACAAAGTCAAGTCAAAATGAGTCAATGGTGTTACATTAAACTATTATAAATCCAACTGCCGGACAAAGGAAACGATAGACGCGACGAGCTCAGGATGCAAAGGGAAGCTGGGATCATTGTTGCTTTTTGCCGCCTCGATGTCATCATCTCCTACTTTTTTGAAAATGTGGTTCATCTGCTTAATGACAAGTAGTTGTGAAGAGGGATTTGCAGCGTGCAGTTTTTCTGCCTGATCAACTGGTGACTGGCGGTCACTTGTGCCATTCACAATTAGAATGGGTTTTTTGATTTCTTTGATCAAGTCTGTCGGGTTATACGCCATCCAGGATTTCATAAAGGGTTGAATTTCTGGCGAGGCTATGGATTCTAGATAGGAACTCACGCCTGTAACCAGGCTATCCTGGCTTTTCATGCGAGCAAATAGTTGTGCAGCTTCCTTATCCAGACCTGGTGCCTGCACCGCTAGTTGCTGTACAATTACCGCATCAATTGCATCTGCCGCGCCAGCAATAGAAATAAATCCATCGACAGTGTCTGACATGGCAAGCATCGCGACCAGTGCGCCCTGGCTGTGACCTGCAAGGATAATCTTACTAAACCGCTTGTCATTCTCAAAATGGGCGACTACCGCCTTACCATCTGCTACAAAATCATCAAAACTCAAGTTTGCTGTAGGCTTGCGTTCACTTACCAGCGTAAAACTACGTTTGTCGTATCTATAAGTGGCTATGCCTTTTTCCTGCAGTGCTAGTGCTAACTGTTTATAAGAATCATTTCTATTCATCATCATATTCCCGTTGCGATCAGTGGACGCGGTGCCTGGAATAAGTAGAACTAATGGAGTTGGAACTTTTGCGGCTTCATCTAAAAGCAAAGTTCCTTTTATAAGTGGATTGATATCAACTGGAGTGCCTATAGTAGAGGGCATCTTTTGATTATTCATCTTAAAGCTGTTTTGGCTAAAAGCTAGTACCGGAATAAACAAAACAAGCAGTAAATTTCTCACAAGCATCAGATTAATTGGACGTATAAATGTATTACTGGAGATGGCAATTGCCATGCCATGATGAAATCTAAATAACCAATGGGATTTTTTCCTACCACACTACCTTACTTTTAGGCATAAATAATAAGAATGCCATGAAAAGGTTTAATGGATAACTAAAATCTATCTTTTGGAAATCTTATTGTGAGAAATCGCCCGTTGTCTGTTTGCTTTAAAAGTGTCCATTTCTGGATCACGCAAGGCGACATGTTTTGTAGGTCTGTCCTGCACGCGTTCCCGCCACATTCTAAAGCTGCTGGCCTTCATCTGGTCACGCATGATTTTGATCACCTCAGCTTCCGTGACACCGAATTGGAATTCAATCGCACTAAAAGGAGTGCGGTCCTCCCAGGCCATCTCGATTATACGGTCTATGGAGCGGTCGTCAAGGTCTGCGATAAGTTCTTTTGCTTTGGCCATAATTCACTAGTCGTTTTTAGAAAGTCACGATTACAAATTTATAGGCTACGATCCACAACCTTTCTAAACGTCAGGTTAATACGTGGTTTGATTTGGCGTTTTGTTTTAGCAATCTGGTGTTTATAGGTATGCTGCGTTTCACCATCCATGAGTAATAAACTACCATTTTTTAGCGGGAATTTAAACCGCCAGTCCTTATTAATGTTATGTCGCAGGTGAAAAAAACGCTCCTGTCCCAAACTTACGGACGCGATCACGGGATTGATACCCAATTCCCGTTCGTTATCTGCATGCCAGCCGTTAGAATCGGCACCATCCCGGTATAAATTGACAAGGCAAATATTGAAATTATGTCCAGTGGCATTTTCTATCTCCTGCTTTACCGTTTTCAACACTGGCGACCAATCCAGCGCGGTAAACTGGATACCACTGTAGCTATATTTCATCTGGTTATCGCCATAAAGCTGCGTCAGGCGTGGCTCGTCGTGGGTCTTCCCGAAAATCTTGATCTTATTCTGCCGCCAAGGTGTGGTTTCTTGCAAGGTGTTGTAGAGTTGTTCCGCTTTCTCGAAAGCGTAAAATCCACCATCATACTGCACGTCTGCATCAGGTATTTTGAGATCAATCATAGGGTGGATAATTTACTATGCATGCATACTAAAACTGCTGCCTTAGCTAGCGTTCGTGGCGGCCAAGGGCGTATCTTGCCGCACATTCAAAATTAAGATATGTATACTTCTCGAATTGCTGGAATGGGAAAATATGTTCCAGAAAATATAGTGACCAACGATGATCTGGCGGTAATGATGGACACGAATGATGCGTGGATCCAAGAGCGTACCGGTATTAAGGAACGCCACCATATTGAAAAGGGCGATGATAACACCACGGCAACAATGGGTGTGAAAGCAGCAAAAATAGCCCTAGAACGCGCTAAAATCGATAAAAACGACATCGATTTGATCGTTTTTGCCACGTTATCACCAGATTACTATTTTCCTGGTTGTGGCGTGCAAGTTCAAGAAATGCTGGATATAAAAACATGCCCAGCGCTGGATGTACGAAATCAATGTAGTGGGTTTATCTATGGACTTTCTGTAGCTGACCAGTTTATCAAGACGGGAATGTACAAGAATGTACTGGTAATAGGGTCAGAAAACCATAGTGGTGGTCTGGACTTTACAACACGAGGTCGCAGCGTGAGCGTGATTTTTGGTGATGGAGCGGGTGCGGCAGTACTTACAAGATCTGACAAAGATGGTCACGGGATTCTGTCCACGCACCTGCACAGTGAGGGAAAACATGCGCTAGAACTATCGTTGCGCGGCCCATCAACAGATTACTGGGTTCCTGAAATCATCGAGAATAACCCGCAAGGCGATGATATTCCTTACTATCCTTATATGAATGGACAGTTTGTGTTTAAGAATGCGGTGGTGCGTTTCAGCGAGGTGATCATGGAAGGTTTAAAAGCAAACAACCTGGAAGTTTCTGATATTGACATGTTAATCCCACACCAGGCCAACTTACGTATCTCACAATTTGTACAGAAAAAATTTAGCCTAACCGACGATCAGGTGTACAACAATATCCAGAAGTACGGTAACACCACTGCGGCATCTATCCCAATTGCTTTGACAGAGGCCTGGGAAGAGGGGAAGATTAAGGAGGGTGATACCGTCATACTTGCTGCTTTCGGTAGCGGATTTACCTGGGGTAGTGCGGTAATCAAGTGGTAATTCTTGGTGATCCTAGCTTCAAAAGGGTGGACTCAAGTCCACCCTTCAATAGGTAGTGCAAGATTCAGTCCTCAAAATCGGTTTTTGCTGTTCCGTTTTGATGGTGTTCCTTTTGCTTTTTGATGTAGCCTGCAATCATGTCAACATCTTTCGGACTTACCGTAAACAAACCATAACCGCGTTGCCAATTGAAGGACTGTTCAGGAGGTATGTTTTCATTCAACCATTTTGAACTGGAGCCCTTGATAATGCGAGCAATTTCTGATATTGTAATATCAGAACGGGACTTAACTAACAAATGAATGTGATTCTGTGTTCCGTTAATCATTATTGAGAATAGCTCTAGTTCAATACATTTATTCCAAATAAAAGTATATAGCTTTGAATCAATTGAAATAGGAATCAACTTTTCTCGATTTTTGGTACCGAGTATAAAATGAAAATAAGCTTGAATATTGCTCCGCGACATTTTTTAAAAGTGCGTAACAAGGGTGGACTTAAGTCCACCCTTATAGTGCAGAAAAACAAAATCCCGGGCCTGCAAGCCCGGGATTTCTAGTAACCAAATAATAACACTAACCATTAATTATGAGTCATTTGGTTATTAAGCTGCGGCCATGAGACCGTCTTTATCAAATAAATCAATGAAGGTTAATCACTCCCTTCTATGAATAGACGAGTGATTTTTCGTATTGTTACAGTCAGATTATTAAAGTTATGTCAAAGAAAACATTAGTGCTTGGAGCATCATTAAAAGAAGAGCGCTACTCGAACATCGCAATCTATAGATTGAGAAAATATAATATTGAGACCGTCGCGATTGGTTTACGGTCAGGAATGGTTGACGATGTGAGAATCAATACCGATCTAGTTCCTTTTTCCGATATTGATACGGTAACCATGTATCTGGGTGCACAAAACCAAGAAGAATTTTACGATTATATCTTAGAGTTGAAACCCAAACGTGTAATCTTTAATCCAGGTACTGAAAATCCAGAATTCTATAAGAAACTCCGTGAAAAAGATATTGAAGTAGAGGTTGCCTGTACGCTAGTAATGTTGGGAACTAAACAGTACTAATAGATACCAAATTCTAAACTGGCTGATGCAAAAATTTCTTAAAAATCTTCATCGCTGGTTACCGACCTTATAATTACCCGGTTTTTATTGTTTCCCAGAGAAAAAACTAGCGAGCCACATTCCTAAAAAAGTAATTGCACCGTTCAAGAGCAATACAAAAAATCCAAATTCAAAGCCTCCATAAGTTGACGATAGATAACTGATCAAAAAAGTCAGGAATGGCGATGCTATTGCGATAAAAGGAATGACAAGATGATTCACCTTAAGTTTAGTCAATATCCCAAAACCAAACATCCCTAGCAGTGGTCCGTAGGTATAGCCTGCAAAAACGAACAGTTTGTTGATGACGCTGTCGTCCTTGATTAGGTATTTGAATCCCACGATGACCAGTATAAGTACCAGTGAAAATCCTATATGGAATAGTTTGCGCAGGTTTTCCTGTTTTTTCTCGGTAAAACGATCCTCTATTCTTACGATATCTACGGAGAATGAAGTAGTGAGCGAGGTTAAAGCGCTATCTGCACTGGAGTAAGCAGCTGCGATCAAGCCTAGTATAAAAACCAGTCCTATACCCATTCCTAAGCCGCTGTCCATCGCCACTGTAGGGAATAATGCGTCCTTTGAGGCTTGTAGGTTTGCCGCTTTCGCGAAAGCGGTAAGCAACACTCCCAATACCAAAAACACAAAATTCACTGCTGTTAGAACGATCGTAAACCAAAAAATATTCTTCTGCGCGTCACCCAGATTGCGGCAGGTCAGGTTTTTTTGCATCATGTCTTGATCCAGTCCCGTCATAACAATCGCTATAAAAGCACCGGAAAGAAATTGTTTTATGAAATACTGATCGCTCTTCCAGTCATCCCAAAAGAAGATCTGTGACAAATCACTATCTGCGACAAGATTGGTAATCCCGCTGATACCATTAAGTTCAAGGCTATCAGAAATATAGTAGATCGCAACACCCACTGCGATCAACATAAATAATGTTTGTAATGTATCTGTCCAGACGATGGTCTTAATGCCAGATTTGAACGTGTAGAGCCAGATAAGTAAAACAGTAAACGTGACGGTTTGCCAGAATGCGATACCCATTGCGTCAAATACGAATGTTTGCAATACTCCCGCCACCAGATAAAGCCTAAAACTCGCACCGACTATTCTAGAAAGCAAGAAAAAACTGCTCCCAGTATACTGAGCCGCACTACCGAATCTGTCTCCCAGATAACTGTAAATGGAAGTGAGGTTCATCCTATAATAAAGTGGCATTAGGACTAGGCCTATTACCGCATAACCAGCAATGTAACCTAGCACGACTTGGAAATAATTCATCGCTCCAGCCTCTACCGCACCTGGAACTGAGATGAAGGTTACGCCGCTTAGGGACGCGCCTATCATCCCAAAGGCAACGATATACCAGGGCGAACTGCGGTTACCGCGAAAGAAAGTTGCACTATCACTCTTGCGGCCTACGATAAAAGAAATTGCCACGAGCACGGCAAAATACACGGCGATGGTAAGTAGGATTTGGTAAGGAGTCAAGAGCAGTGTTTTGCTGCGAATTTACAAGAAACCTTGCTGGAATGTATAATTCAATCTGTACACTACAACACGAATTATGTAGAGTTGTCGAACATTACATTATATCTCCCTCCCGATGGATATAGATACTATATTTGTCGCACATGAATTTTTCCTCAAAAATCCTGGAAGAGGCTGTGCTTCAAGTCTCCCAATTGCCAGGCATAGGTAAACGTACCGCGCTAAGGCTAGTATTGCACCTTATGCGTCAACCCGAACAAAATACAGATTTATTGACAGAAGCGTTGCTTAAAATGCGGCACGATCTGCAGTTTTGTAAGAAATGCCATAACGTGAGCGATACAGATCTCTGCGAGATCTGCGCCAGTCACAGTCGGGATAAAACCATCGTTTGTGTGGTGGAAGATATCCGTGATGTCATGGCGATAGAAAATACGAGTCAATACCGTGGTCTCTACCACGTACTTGGTGGGAAGATCAGTCCCATGGATGGCATCGGGCCGCAAGATTTAAAGGTAGCTTCGCTTGTAAAACGCGTGAAGGAGGACGATGTCAAAGAGATCATTTTTGCATTGAGTCCCACAATAGAAGGCGATACGACTAACTTTTACATCTTTAAGCAGTTGGATGGAATTGAAATAAATACATCCACCATTGCCCGTGGTATTGCCGTGGGAGACGAGCTGGAGTTTGCAGACGAGGTTACACTGGGACGCAGTATATTGCATCGCGTACCTTATGAAAACTCGGTAAAAAATTAGCATGGTGCTTTCGGTTATTGTTTTGAACTATAATGCCTCTGTTTTTTTGGAGCTATGCATCGAGAGCGTCCAGCGTGCTACACAACAGATTCAGTCAGAAATTATAGTGGTAGACAATGATTCTACTGATGACAGTATCACTCGTATTGCTTCCCGTTACAGCAACGTTAGAATCATCAGGCTTGACGATAATTATGGTTTTTCTAAAGCAAACAATATTGCCGTAGAGCAGGCCATGGGTGAATTCATTTGTCTGGTTAATCCAGACATGATGTTGACAGAGCATGTTTTTGATAGTTGTATCGCTTTCGCGAAAGCGAACTCTAACACCGGTTTTTTGGGAATCAAGTTGAGCGATGGAACCGGAAACTTTTTCCCAGGGAGCAAGCGACGTGTACCAACACCACTCAATGCTATTAAAAAATTGATGGGCTTTCCTTCCAGTTATTACGACGAGCGCATAGCCACAGATGCTAATGGACCTACAGATGTACTCGTGGGAGCATTTATGTTTGGCAAGAAAAAGGTGTACCAAGAGTTAGGCGGCCTAGATGAGCGCTACTTCATGTATGGTGAGGACATCGACCTTAGCTATCGCATTACGCTTGGCGGCTACGAGAATTGGTACTTTCCACAAGCAAAGATCATCCACTA
The DNA here is from genome assembly GCA_038258985.1 of Flavobacteriales bacterium. GTDB lineage: Bacteria > Bacteroidota > Bacteroidia > Flavobacteriales > Flavobacteriaceae > Nonlabens. The sequence continues at coordinate 26 of JBBSPH010000058.1, read as the reverse complement.
CAAAGGCGAAAGCACCAAAAAGAGCA
>JBBSPH010000057.1:0-10877 GCA_038258985.1 Flavobacteriales bacterium | reverse complement strand
GCAAACTGCTGGTGAAGACATTAGCTTTTTGCTACAATTAGGTATTTCCTACAGATTTTTTAAATAGATTGGAGTTTATAAAAACCATAGGATTAGGTGGCGGCTGCCACTGGTGTACAGAAGCTGTTTTCCAGCAGCTCGATGGTGTTTCTAACGTTAGGCAGGGTTATATAAAGAGCGTTGCGCCTTATGAGACTTGGAGTGAGGCCATATTATTGGACTATGATCCCGCAATCATGACTATAGAGCATTTGGTTGATGTGCATCTTGAAACACACGCCTCCACCGTCAACCATCAGCGGCGCAATTCGTACCGTAGCGCGATTTATTATTTTGATGAAAATCAGAGGGATATTGTGAAGATGGTAATGAGTTCGCTTTCGCGAAAGCGAGACAAATCCTACATCTCGCAACTATTGGAATTTGTGGGTTTTAAAGAGTCGCGGGAGTCCATCCAAAATTATTACCGGACCAGGCCAGACGCACCGTTTTGCAAACGATATATAGCGCCAAAATTGAAACTAGTGGAAGCTATAAAAACTGATCAGTTGAAATAAAGTTTCATTACTATAGAAAAGATTCTTAATATTCAAAGATTCCGAATTCACTTTCAATCGTCAATTTTTTAGCCTCACTTGCCTCTACGCGTCCCACGATCTGGGCATCGACATTAAAGGATTTGGATATTGCGATAATCTCTTGGGCAATGGAAGGATTCACATATAGTTCCATGCGGTGACCCATATTAAATACCTGATACATTTCCTTCCAATCGGTTCCAGATTCTTCTTGGATCATCTTGAACAAAGGTGGCAATTCAAATAAATTGTCTTTGATAATGTGCAGGTTATCTACAAAATGTAGCACCTTGGTCTGTGCACCACCACTGCAATGCACCATGCCATGCAACTGGCTGCGATCTACAGTGTCTAGAATCTTTTTGATAATAGGCGCGTAAGTTCGGGTAGGAGAGAGCACGAGTTTGCCTGCATCTAGCGGACTTCCATCCACTGCATCTGTCAGGTTCTTTGACCCAGAATAAACCAAGTCGACCGGCACTTGCGCGTCGTAACTTTCTGGATATTGAGTCGCTACCGCTTTGTTGAAAACATCATGTCGAGCGCTGGTAAGACCGTTACTACCCATGCCGCCGTTGTATTCTGTTTCATAACTGGCCTGTCCATAGCTGGAAAGTCCCACAATCACATCGCCTGCAGTAATGTTTGCGTTGTCAACGACCTCGCTGCGTTTCATGCGTGCAGTTACTGTAGAATCTACGATAATGGTGCGTACAAGATCGCCAACATCTGCCGTTTCACCGCCGGTAGATATGATCTCGACGCCATGCGTTTTTAGGTCGGCGATTAGCTTTTCGGTCCCATTGATGATGGCGCTAATTACCTCGCCTGGAATCAAGTTCTTGTTTCTGCCGATGGTGCTGGAAAGTAGAATATTGTCCGTCGCACCCACACATAGCAGATCATCTATATTCATAATTAGCGCATCCTGTGCAATTCCTTTCCAAACAGTCAAATCGCCGGTTTCCTTCCAGTACATATAGGCCAGACTGGATTTTGTGCCTGCTCCATCTGCATGCATGATCAAGCAATGATCTTCAGATCCGGTCAGGTGATCCGGTACGATCTTACAAAACGCTTGCGGGAATAATCCTTTATCTACATTCTTAATCGCATTGTGCACGTCTTCTTTGCCTGCACTCACGCCTCGTTGGGCATATCTTTTGGAAATCTCATTGCTCATACCGCAAAAATAGGGTTTACTTTAAAATCCCTTCAGTTGGAACACGTCAATTCGTTGTAATCACCCAAGTAAAATTATCAAGGACCAAACTTGTGATTGTATTAATGGATAAATTACGCTTTCGCGAAAGCGCACTCACCACAATCATTGGTCTAAAAAAAATCCCCACCGAAGTGAGGATTTGAATAAAGTGATCTTTTATTATCTCGTAAATAAAAGCTCTCTATATTTTGTCAGTGGCCATAATTCGTCGTCCACGAGTATTTCCAGCTTATCACAATGGTATCGTATCGTTTCAAAGAAAGGTTTAACCTCATCACAATACAGGTGTGCTTTTTTAACCGCATCATCGACATTGTTTGCTTTTTTACGAGCTTCGGTCATTTCTGTTATTCCCTTATTGATGTGGGCAATATGATCAGAAATTTCCTCGATCAATATCATTTGCTCGTGAGCGATCTTTTTAAAGTCATTACCATAGATTTCTTTGAGACCGCGTACGTTCTCAATTAAGGTGTTTTGGTATTTGATAGCGGTTGGGATCACGTGGTTGCGTGCGATATCACCTAATAAACGTCCTTCAATCTGTATGCGCATTGCATATTCCTCGATCTCGATCTCATAACGCAACTCCGACTCAATCTTGCTCATAATGTTCAAGTCCTCAAACAATGCAATTGATTTTTTGGAAATTTTTGCTTTAAGCGCGGTTGGCGTGGTCTTGTTGTTGCTTAGTCCACGTTTTTTTGCCTCTTTTTCCCAAGCCTCTCCATATCCATCGCCCTCAAAGCGGATTTTTTTGGATTTCTTGATATACTCGCGCAATACATTGAAGATTGCCTCGTCTTTTTTCAGTTTTTTATCCTTGATTAAAGCATCAACCTCTTCTTTAAACTCAATCAATTGTTGGGCAACCATAGCATTTAATACAGTCATCGGGTTTGCACAGTTGGCAGTAGAACCTACAGCGCGCAACTCAAATTTATTTCCTGTAAAGGCAAATGGTGAGGTACGGTTACGATCGGTATTATCCAGAATTACCTCTGGAATCTTACCTACCACATTTAATTTAAGATCTGTTTTTTCTTCCGGGCTCAATTTGCCGTCTGTTACCTTCTCTAGTTCATCAAGAACTTTTGTCAATTGTGAACCTATGAATACAGAAATGATTGCTGGTGGTGCCTCATTTGCACCTAGACGGTGATCATTTGATGCACTCGCAATAGTAGCTCGCAACAATTCTTCATGATCATGAACCGCCTTGATGGTATTGATAAAGAAGGTAAGGAACTGCAGGTTCTTCATGGGAGTGCTACCTGGACTCAACAGGTTTACTCCCGTATTTGTAGATAGTGACCAATTATTGTGTTTACCACTACCGTTGATTCCCGCAAATGGCTTCTCATGGAATAGTACCTTAAAATAATGTCTTGCCGCCACCTTGCGCATCACATCCATCAACAAACTGTTGTGGTCTACCGCTAGATTTGCCTCTTCAAATATGGGCGCCAACTCAAACTGGTTAGGCGCTACCTCGTTATGTCTTGTTTTAACAGGAATACCTAGCAACATGCATTCGGTTTCCATGTCGCGCATGAAATTCAATACTCGTGATGGAATCGCGCCGAAATAATGGTCATCGAGCTGCTGTCCTTTCGCGGAAGCGTGACCCAATAACGTTCTTCCCGAAAGATCCAAGTCTGGTCTTGAAGCAGCTAACGCGCTATCAATCAGAAAGTATTCTTGTTCCCATCCTAGGGTGGCGATAGTTTTAGTTACATTTTTATCGAAATATTTACAGACTGCGGTTGCAGCGTTGTCTACTGCTTGTAGCGACCTTAACAATGGTGTCTTAAAATCAAGGGCTTCTCCGGTGTAGGCTACAAACACGGTAGGAATACATAAAGTGGTGCCTATAATAAATGCAGGAGAGGTAGGATCCCATGCGGTATAACCGCGGGCTTCAAACGTATTTCTGATTCCTCCATTAGGAAAGGAAGATGCGTCTGGCTCTTGTTGTACCAGCTGACCACCGCCAAATTTCTCCATTACCTCGCCATCAGGTTCCATTTCAAAGAAGGCATCGTGCTTTTCTGCCGTACTTCCAGTCAATGGTTGGAACCAGTGCGTATAGTGGGTCGCGCCATTTTGGATAGACCATTCTTTCATTCCAGTCGAGATATGGTCTGCGATTTCACGATCGATCTTAGTTCCGTTTTCCATGGCATCCATCACACTTTTGTAGGCTTGTTTGGTGAGGTGTTGACGCATGGCTGCCTTATTGAAAACGTGCTTTCCAAAAATTTCACTACGTCTCGCAGGCTCTTTCACCTTAACAGGTCTACGGTTAAGTGTTTCTTTAATGGCTTGAAATCTAAGTGTGGACATGGGTGTGATTTAGAATTATAGCTACAAAAATATCAAATAAAAGGTTTGGCCCTATAATATTTGAGGGTAAATCTTGAAAAATACTATTTTCTGGAAACTATACCCTATGTTTTACAAGGTCTGGAAGGCTAAATAGAGATAAATAGCATATCCAACTATCAAAAATGCACCCTTTACTCTGGATATTTCATATTTCGCAGGGATAAAAGCTAATGGGAGCAGAATAAGCGCAAACCCAATCATCCACCAGATATCTGTAGTGAGCAGCAACAAATTACTGCCGTCCAGATAAATGGGTTCAATAAGTGAAGTTATGCCCAGTACAGAACCTATATTGAAAATATTGCTGCCTACGAGGTTACCCATAGAAATTGCCTTTTCCTTTTTGACCGCAGCGATGATAGAAGCTGCAAGCTCTGGAACTGATGTGCCTATAGCAATTACAGATACGGCAATCACACTCTCTGGTATTTCCAGTTGTCCCGCGATGTCAACTGCTCCCTTTACCAGCCATTCTGACCCTAGCCATAGCGCGATACCGCCCAGCGTTAGAAAAAGCAAAATTTTCCACCAGTGGTTGGTAGAATCACTGTTAGTCATGTCAATCTCTGGATCTGGAGTCGCATCTTTACGTGCACGACGTATCAACAGTAGGATAAATACACTCAATAATAGCAGCAATAATGCTCCTTCCCATGCAGTAAGGTTATTACCGGTGCGCAGCAACATATAGCTGAGGAAACTAAAAAACACCATCCACGGCCAGCTGAATTTGAAGAAATCCTTTTCCATTGCCATAGGTGCAACAAGAGCCGTGACGCCCAGTACCAAGCCTATATTGGCAATGTTTGATCCCAATACATTGCCCACTGCTAGTCCAGAAAAGCCGTTCAAAGCACCCTGCACACTTACAATCAGCTCTGGCGCGCTGGTGGCAAATGACACCACGGTAAGTCCTATGATCATGCGGGAGAGGTTGAGTTTAAGCGATAACCCAACAGACGAGCGCACGAGAAACTCGCCGCCAGCAACAAGGAAAACAAAACCTAATAAGAGATAGACTATACTCATCTAGTAACCTTCCACATCTTTCATGATAAAATCTTCCAGCGCCTCATCACCGCGCGTGTGCAAAACGCTTATATCGCCGGTAGTTTCTAGCACCACCGCGCGCACCTCGCTCATTTGGATCACGTTAGCCTCGCGTAACTTTCCGCGCAATTCGTTTTCGGTCACCTTGGTTCGCTTGAGGTTTTCCTGCAATATTTGTCCATTTTTCATCAATAGGATAGGCGTATTGTCCATTGCCGCGCGCACAGTTTTACTTTTAAAAGTTCCCAGTGTCACTAGATAGTTGAGTAGGTACAACAGACCTATCAATAGCGCACCTACAAATAGTGATGGAGAACTGGTTGCTGCGCTCATAGCCAGCAGGTTACCGATTGCCAAGGTGTTTAAAAAGTCAAAACCCGTCATCTTGCTGAAACTCTTCAGCCCGAACACGCGTGTGTAGATAATGATGATAATGTACAGAACGACCGTGCCAACGATAATTTCTGGCATAATTTCAATCTTGTCCGTAAAGTGTTTCCAGTTGATTTCCATTACTGTGATGTTAGTGCTGTAAATGTGTGATTTTTCGCTTTCGCGAAAGCGAAATTACCCAAATCTGTCGAATCACAAAAGGATCAGTCAACCTTCTCTACCTCACATATGCAACGGAAACCGGTCTTCAACCGATCTGCTTCGTAGAAAGCAAGTGGCGTATTGAATAACGGACGGTAGGTTTTATCCTTACCTATTTCTTTCAGCTCCATGATAATAAGGTTCCCGTTTTCCTGTAATTCCCTAAAGGTATACCCTAGGGATGCTGTTGAAAAAATATCATCTTGGTAATACCGCAATCGATCCCTGTTTTTCAACTCTTGTTCTGCCGTCAGCATTTCATTCTCGGTAGGTAGGCGATAGGTGACTTTATAGGGATATTGCTCTCTTTTTGATTCAGATTTACTGCGCATGGCGAACACTGCATTTGCGAGGTCACTGCGCCATAGGCAAAACAATTCGGCCTGGCTCTTGTTCAAGCCTACTGCGGGATGGTAGTTGTAGTTGGGATTTTTACTATAGTTGCCCAGTTTTAATTGGTCTTCAATCACAGCTTTAGGATCTTGAAAAACCGCTTCCATATAGAGTCGTGTGTTTCCTGTCCATGGCTGGAAAACTGTATCTCTGGATAGTTTGAAGCGCGGGTAATTCTGCATACGGTCATGCTTTTTAAGACTCCAGTAATTCTCAATATTGTTTAGGAATTCATTGTACATGCCGTTTGTAACGGGAACGCGGTCAATGTACACGTTATCCTTCACTAGTATTGTTCCTGGGGGCACATCTATAGCGTTGACCTCTACCGCCTCTGGAGTCAATGCTTTTTGTGACGTATAACAGGAGGTTAAAAGCAGGCTGGAGGCTGCCAATAGAATTATTTTCAATCTTGGTTTTTTAGCGGACATCTGATGGGTTTGTGCAAAATCTCGTTCAAAAATAACCCAATCCTAGCCGGTGAAACGGGTTTAGTCTTGTATTTTTACCCAAAATCAAACTCCCAACTTATGAAGTTTTTTATAGATACCGCAAACCTGGAACAAATTGCCGAAGCGCAAGATTTAGGCGTCCTAGACGGCGTGACCACCAACCCTAGCCTGATGGCAAAAGAAGGGATCACTGGTCAGGAAAACATCATCAACCACTATAAAAAAATCTGTGAGATCGTGGATGGCGATGTAAGTGCAGAGGTTATCGCGACAGATTTTGATGGGATGGTTAAAGAGGGTGAGGCACTTGCCGCACTAAACGACCAGATCGTTGTCAAGGTTCCTATGATCAAGGATGGTATCAAGGCGATCAAGTATTTTTCTGACAAGGGAATAAAAACCAATTGTACGCTCGTGTTTAGTGCGGGACAAGCCTTGCTTGCTGCTAAAGCTGGAGCAACCTATGTTTCTCCATTTATTGGTAGGCTGGATGATATAAGTACAGATGGACTGAATCTGATTGCAGAAATGCGATTGATCTACGACAACTACGGCTTTGAATCACAGATTCTTGCAGCATCTGTACGCCATACCATGCATATTCTAGAATGTGCAAAAATAGGAGCAGACGTAATGACTGGCCCATTATCATCGATAGAGGGCTTATTGAAACACCCATTAACAGATATAGGTCTAGCACAATTTCTAGCAGATTTCAAGAAAGGCAACGCTTAAGTTCAACTTATTCTAATTTGAAAGCCGAGATTTAAAAGATCTCGGCTTTTTGTTTTTAGGAAGTAGGTACTACAATGGATATAAATCCTTTTATTTATTGATGTAACCCAATAGGGTGGTTTCAATTTTGTAATAGAAAAGGTTGATGTTAGGATCTATAATGGTCAGATTTTTACCTATTACCATACTGCGGTTGCTGTTGCGTAATGCCAGTTGTCGATTGATAACTGATTTGTCATACAATTGATACTCCTTAGAATTTCTGAAATTGTTATTGGCAATGGCATCCTGCCAGGTATCATAATTTACATCGTCAATATTAATCCCTATAAATTCGATCTCAGGATATTTGATTTGTAGGTCCATGACCTGGTCATGAATTCCTAATGCATAGTCCCGATCTTGAATTGACCAATAATAAAGTACCGTTAGCTGATCTACATGACTAGACAATTTCATTTTGCGGTTTTCCACATCGCGCAATTCAAAATTTGGAAGTTTGCTACCAGGTTCTAAGTCCATATAAGTAGCTGCCATTTGTGCAATCTCTTCATTGGTAGTTTGATCCTTAGAAATATCTAGAAAGTCTTCTACCAGTTGATTGATTTCCTCTGCGCTTTTACGGCTACGTATAAAGTTGCGTATTTCTCCTGCCGCAAAAATGTTGAGCAGTTCCTGATCATCAAAAATACTATCAATCACTTTAAGCCGCTCCATATTATAGGAGTACCCTTTAAAATTGATTTTCTCGTTAGGATTTTTGAGGGTAGCTTTTTTATAGGCTAGGTTTGAAACTAGTGCATTGACATACGGTCGGTAGGCATAATTGTTCAGCAATTTAGGCATGTCAAGATCTACCCTTTCCCGGTGCGAAAAAAAGCCATCGGGAAATTGAAAGGAAGGATCCATATAGAGATTTTTCTTACGGACTAGCGGATAGCGCTCCAGTTCGTAATAGCTATTCAGTTTGATGATAAACTGGGCAAAGTCCATGAACCGCTCTTCAAACTTGTTTTTGGAACCTACTTTTCTGAGTTTTTCCAATCGCATCTCCTTTATCTCTACAACCTTGTCATAAAACAGTTTTGGAGATTTGCTTTTAATATCAAGCAAGGCCATATTTCCATTCTCGATATCGGTAAACAGATTGATCAAAAAATTATTTTCCTTCGCATGTGAGCCGTCAAAGGCAAGGGTCTCGTCAAAAGCCTTGGTATTTGCCCGTAAACTCAGGCTATCGCCTTGCTCTAGATAAAAAGATTGGTACTCGCCAGGATAGGATATGCTGTACAATCCAGAGGTGATTCCCTCGTATGCAGCAGCAAATACGCCACGCTCATCCAGCGGCAGGGTATCGTTGAGCTGGTCGTGGTCCGTAACAATAATATAATCCACCTTTGGATTAATGATCTTGCCTCGTATGTGGGTGGTATGTGGTTTTTCTTCAGTACAACCGGTAAAAATGGAAGATAGGATAATGCCTGTGATAAGCAGGTAATTATAAAAAGTTCGCTTTCGCGAAAGCGTAAAGTTTTTCATCATCATCACTCCGATAAACATGTAATTACAAAAAAAGAGGTTCTACAGCTGTATGGCAGTTAATGCGCTGTTAAAAAGGGCAGTACGTTTTTGTGTGAAAATGCGCTTTAAACCCTACTTTTGCAGCCTTAAAAATCTAGCTATGTTGACGGTTTCCAATCTTTCGGTACAATTCGGTAAACGCATTCTTTTTGATGAGGTAAATGCGAAATTCGGCGGGAGTAACTGCTACGGGATCATCGGTGCAAATGGTGCTGGAAAATCCACGCTGCTCAAAATCATGACCGGTAAGATGGAAGCGACCAGTGGTCACGTGCATCTAGAAACTGGCAAGCGCATGAGTGTGCTGGAGCAGGATCACAATGCGCATGACGAGGATACCGTTCTAGAAACGGTTTTGAAGGGAAACAAGCCATTGCACAAGCTCAAATCAGAAATCGATGCGCTCTACGCAGATTACAGCGACGAGAATGCAGATAAGATAGGAGAATTACAGGTAGCCTTTGAAGAAATGGATGGTTGGAATGCAGATAGTGCCGCGGCATCGCTACTTTCCAATCTGGGAATAGGCGAGGAGTATCACTACACGCTCATGCAGGACATGGATAATAAGTTGAAGGTGCGTGTCTTGCTGGCACAAGCCCTGTTTGGCAATCCAGATGTATTGATCATGGATGAGCCTACCAATGACCTGGATTATGAAACGATCAACTGGTTGGAAAATTTTCTTGCCAATTATGAAAACACGGTCATCGTCGTATCGCACGACCGTCACTTTTTAGATGCGGTTTGTACCAATATTGCAGACATTGATTTTGGTAAGGTCAACCAATACAGCGGTAATTATACCTTCTGGTACGAATCTTCCCAGCTGGCCGCTAGACAGCGTCAAAAGGCTAACCAAAAAGCAGAGGACAAGAAAAAGGAATTGCAGGAGTTTATCGCCAGATTTAGCGCAAATGTTGCGAAGTCCAAGCAGGCGACATCCCGTAAAAAAATGATCGAGAAGCTGGACATTGCAGAGATCAAGCCATCTTCCAGACGCTATCCAGCTATCATTTTTGATCGAGATCGTGAGGCAGGAGATCAGATCCTGAATATTAAAAAACTGGCAGGCTCCATTGATGGTGAGATTCTTTTCAAGGACATCGACATTAATCTGGCCAAAGGAGATAAAATTATCTTCTACTCTAAAGATAGCAGGGCTACCTCATTATTTTACAATATTATCAATGGTAAGTTAAAGGCAGATGCTGGAACGTATGACTGGGGAGTCACCACGACGCAAAGCTATTTGCCAGTAGACAATTCTGAGTTTTTTGATACAGATATGAACCTTGTAGACTGGCTACGCCAGTACGCCCAGACTGAAGAAGAGCGTGAAGAGGTCTTCCTGCGCGGGTTCCTAGGTAAAATGATTTTCTCTGGAGAAGAAGCCCTGAAGAGTGCGCGTGTATTATCGGGAGGTGAGAAAGTGCGCTGCATGCTCTCTAGAATGATGATGAAGCGTGCAAATGTTCTAATGGTCGATGAGCCTACCAACCACCTGGACCTTGAATCCATCCAGGCGTTCAATAACAGTCTTGGTAACTTCAAGGGGACGGTTTTATTGACCACCCATGACCACCAATTCGCTCAAACCGTAGGTAACCGTGTGATTGAATTGACGCCCAACGGTGCAATCGATCGCTATACCACATTTGAGGAGTACATGGATAACAAGGATATCAAGGAATTACGTCAGAAGATGTATACGGTGTAGCCACCATTCCTGTTGATAGATAGGCACCATCTTTGCGTTAGTTGCCATTAATTGTAATTAAATTTGCTAACAGCACAAATTATGGGAGTCCTATCACGTCGCAAAAACAAGAAATATTCCTACGAGCCGCGGTACTACAAGAATAAAGACCGCGATGGCAG
>JBBSPH010000056.1:0-11984 GCA_038258985.1 Flavobacteriales bacterium | reverse complement strand
TGGTAGGTAAACCATCTTCTTTGATGATTGTATTGATCTTTTCTTCAAATATGGTTAGGTCTCCGTATTCAACACTGTATTGTGGAACATCACTGCCTGCAAGCACGCCTTCTTTCTGGGACTTGCTATGCTTCTGCAGTTTTATTGCATCGTCGGTTAAATAAACCTTGGCAATACTTCGATTTTTTACAACCACAACTGTGCTAACTTCTCCCGCTTCTAGGTACTCAAAAAATTCGTTAGGCGTAGTAGCTTTAGGAGTAGCCAACTGGCTAGAAACAAAGTTGTATCCTAAAAAAACTAATATAATAGGCACCGCTATCCACCAAATGCTGAATTTAGGTTTGTTATTTAAAGGAGAATTCGACTTTTTAGAAGTCGGGCTTTTCTTATCTTTTGAATCCTGAGACATGTAATATGTTTATTTTTAGTAAGAACTGGCTATGTTAGTCGTTTTGGCATCGCCCCACAATCCTTCCAGATCATAGAATTCACGCACATGTTTTTGGAATACGTGAACGACGACATCAACATAATCCATCAGTACCCATTCGGCAGCACTGGAACCTTCAACATGCCATGCGTTTTCTTGAAGTTCCTTGCTCACTTTGCGCTGTACCGCATTTACAATGGCGTTGACTTGGGTATTTGAGCTACCGTTGCAGATAATAAAATAACTGGTAACCGTATTTTCGATTTCTCGCAAATCGAGTATGGTAATATCATTTCCCTTTACATCTTCAATACCAGCAACGATCTGGGTGATAAGTGCATCGGAAGAAACTTTTTCTTTAATCATTAAAAATTTTTTGTATCCACAAATTTATTCTTTTTTTGAACGCTGGTTACTTTAACCCGTTGCAAACTTCTCATAAATCGTGTCCTTCAAACTAGTCAAATTACATGCCACCGGCTCCACAAATGAGTATTTGAAAGTTCGCGTTCGCGAAAGCGAACGCCCAGAGCTAACAACTGTCTATACCGACCATCAAACCGCAGGTAAGGGACAGATGGGTGCAAGCTGGCACTCTGAACCACATAAAAACTTGACAATCAGCTTTTTATTACTCAATTCTATACAAGGATTGTCTGATTTTGAGGTTAGTAAACTTGTTTCAGTAATAGTAGTGGAGTGGTTGCGTGAAAAATTACAGATACAGGCCGTAATTAAATGGCCTAACGACATACTGTCAGTCAACCACAAACTCGCGGGAGTGCTCATAGAAAACGGTTACCGCTCTGGTGTAAGAGAATTTAGTGTGATAGGTATTGGTTTAAATGTAAATCAGGTGATTTTTCCCAACCTAAAAAAAGCAATATCGCTTCAAAACCTGACAGGCAAAACTTATATCATTGATGAGTTGATAATTGACTTTCTACAATTCCTAACCTCCAAATTGGAGGATCAACAAGGAATAATCGCCCGTTATGAAAGCTATCTATTCAAATATGAAAGAACCACGACTTTTGAAAAAGGCGGTGTGCAGTTTAAAGCAATCGTAAAGGGCACAGACGATAACGGCCACCTGCTTCTAGAACAAGACGGAGAGTTGTCTACCTACGGTCTAAAAGAAATAAAGTGGGTCTACTAGAGTTTCTCAATACTCGTAGCCAATTGGTCCAAGAATTTATTGATGGGTCCTTTAATCATCATCGCCATCATTGCATTAAAATCACCGGCAAAAAATAATTGCGCCTGTGATCCCGTTGCCATTTGCTCAATGTCGCAAGTCAGCGTAAAGGTCATTTTGTCGCCTAGGGAGCCTAAAATTACCTTGGTAAATTTCACGGAATCCTTAAGGCCCAGTTTGATTTCTGGCATTCCCTTTAACCCAAAAAGGAATTTGTCCTCGCCCAGCAATTCAAACTTTGCATCTTCTGGCAGCAACTGCTTGAAATTTTCTACTTGGGTAAGAAAATTATATAATTCTTCTGGTGATTTTTGTGTGTTGACCACACGGCTCTCTAGATTCATAGTCTAAATACTGTAATTCCAATTGCTGGGATCTTTTCTCCAGCTGGTGAGTAATTCGGTTTCGGCAGTGGCAAAGTGACCCTGCTTTTCTGCAACTTCAATCAGATGGTGGTAGTCGCTCAATGTAGTAAGTTCAATTCCCGCCTCTTTGAAGTTGTCGGCGGCAAAGTCAAAACCATACGAGAATAATGCTACCATACCCTTGATTCTGGCTCCCGCCTCGTTCAAGGCAGCGGCAGCATTAAGGCTACTCTTTCCAGTGCTGATCAGATCTTCTACAATCACCACTTTTTGATCTTTTTCCAGGTAGCCCTCGACTTGATTTTGTCGGCCGTGACTTTTTGCTTCTGGCCGTACATATATAAAAGGAAGCTTCATGTAATCTGCCACAAGCATTCCTATGCCTATTGCTCCAGTGGCAACTCCCGCAATTACATCAGGTTTCCCGTAAAGTTCTTCTATCTGCGCAGCGAGGTGTTCGCGTAGAAAATTTCTTATGGGTGGATAGGATAGAGTAATGCGGTTATCACAATAAATAGGCGATTTCCAACCGCTAGCCCAAGTAAATGGTTTTTGTGGTTGCAGTTTTATTGCTTTAATTTGCAGCAATAACTCAGCTGTTTTAATCCCAACGTTTTTATCTCTAACCATGCCGCAAATGTATAAAGTTTTTGTCAAAGAAGTCGCGATTATCGTGACCTCGGACAAGGATCTTTTCCCGGATCATGATGTGTTTGATCTTAAAACCGTCAACCTCAAGAAGCTAGTCAAAGCGGTAAAGAAAGGAAAGGTCGAACGACCCGTTCTTTACTCTAAAAGTGAGGAAAAGCTACTCAAAAGATTGCATAAAAAGCTCCCGCTAGTTCTAGCGGGAGGCGGTTTAGTAGAAAATGACAATGGTGAATACCTATTTATCCACAGGAACGGAAAATGGGATCTACCTAAAGGGAAAACAGAAAAAAAGGAGAGCATCGAGCAAACCTCTCTGCGTGAGGTAGCCGAAGAAACTGGTGTCCAAAATCTACAGATCTCCGAATATCTGGGTCCTACCTATCATATATTCTCCCGCAATGGCAAGATGTGTCTTAAGTTGACCCATTGGTACGCCATGACTTCAGATTTTACCGGTGAATTGATACCTCAAGAAAAGGAAGGCATCGATAAGGCGGTGTGGCTGGATGCTGTTGCTGCAAACGAAGCGCTTGCCAATAGCTATGCTAATATCCGCGAGCTTTTTCCTGAGCCTATTCCCATAAGCGCTAATCGCTAGTTCAATTTGTAGATAGGATAGGAGAGATAGGCTTTTTCATGATTGCTGGATCGCTCGTGCAACCACGATAGCTGCGCATTGTTACTACGCGCAAACTCTCTATCTGCCCTCTTTAAAGAATCAAATCTCTTTTTTAAAGCTGGATCTTCTTCTAGCATTTTACGGGCGGTTGCCTCAAAGACGTAGGCAGAAAAGCCTTCTTTTTGCTGGAGAATAGTGTCAAAAAAGTTCCATTTGAAAAAAGAATCGGCTGCGGCTGGCTCTAGCGTTTCAACAATATATTTGATTCCCGGTTGGTTTGTAGGGACGAGTAGATCGCTTTCGCGAAAGCGAACTTTCATCCTTTTTTCCTGCAATTTTATGTTGCTGTGCGGGTAGTGTCCCTCGTAGGCATTGCCGGCGGTATTGAAATCTGCGATCGTGTAGCCCGAAACAGTCATTAGGCTGTCCTTTTCCAATGGTTTCATGGTAATATTATTCAATCGCATCAATTCAATAACTTCCCAATATCCCTGTGGTATAATATAGAATTCTGGAATTTTTATTGAATCCGTTGCCTTCAAATAGTTTTTGAAAACCACCTTTTTAGTAAAAGCTTTTTCACGGTTGTAGGTCATCAATTTATTACCGGTCAGCTGACTACTCTCTGTAACTGCCTCGTAGCCTTTGAAATCGAGAGTATCTGCTCTGGTTTCATCCACCTCAAAATTAATAGGGTAGTAGGTCATTTCTTGAAACTTGGCAAAAGTTTCTTGACGCACCTTTTTTAGATTATCGATATCGGCGCTAGCGATGGTAATCACCTCTTCCATTATCGCTTTGGTTCCCATAACCCTGTCGGTGTATGGCTTTAACATGTGCGTTTCTACCATGAATCCTATGGTGTTCCAGAGTGAGGTGTATCCCGTGGAATACCGTGGGTAATCCACAAACTGGCTGAATCCTGAGTCTGGCGCTTCATTGTGCACATTTACATAGGGAGTGATATCCAATGATCTTTTGGCAAGTCCTTTTTCCAAGGCTGGTTGGAAATAGTCGTGTACATAAGTTCCTGCTGCACCACCCAGTCTATTGTGCTGCGTCATTAGATGCGTGAGTGTGTACTGATAATCTGCGCCATTGCTCACATGATTGTCGATAAAGACATCTGGCTTGATTTTATGATAGACCTGGGCAAAGGCGCGTGCATTGCGCGTATCTGCCTTTATAAAATCACGATTAAGGTCATAGTTGCGGGCGTTGCCTCTAAAGCCATATGACTCTGGGCCATTCTGGTTGGTACGGGTCCCAGAGTTTCTATTAAGCGCACCGCCGATGTTGTAAATCGCAACAGTGCTGAAAATAACATTATCGTCCACCTTAAGAACACCCGTGGCAAGATCACGCATCAACATCATCGTCGCATCAATACCATCACTTTCACCAGGATGAATACCATTGTTAATGAGTATTTTTACCTTGTTCTCATTCAGCGATTTCCAGTCAATAGAGGAGTTGGAATAGTGTACCACGTGCAAAGGTTTCCCAGAATCTGTCATTCCCACTTCTTCGATCGATACTGTGCTAAAATTTGAGGCAAGTGTTTTATAAAAGGCGATACACTCCTCATAAGTAGAGGTCTGGTTGCCATTGCCCATTTCAAAAGGAGTCTTGAAATCCTTAATCGCTGTGGCGATTTCTTCCGGATTTTTCTCTTGGTCCTTGCAGGCTGATGTCAGTATTATAGCTACCAGTAAAAAAGTAAGTTTTAGAATTTTCATTTTTTTACCGTTTTAGGCACTAACTGACTATAATCGCCATCGTTACGCATGACATCACGCACGATGGAGGATGAGATGTAACTCGTGTTTGGGCTGGTTAATAAAAATACGTTTTCAATATCGCTCAACATTCTATTGGTATGGGCGATGGCTTTTTCGAACTCAAAATCTGCTGGGTTGCGTAGGCCTCGCAGGATAAATTGAGCATTATTTTCCTGACAGAAATTTACCGTCAACCCCTTATAAGTCATCACTTTAACTTTTGGTTCGTTGACATACAGATCGTTGATGAAAGCAACCCGTTGCTCAAGTTCAAACATATATTTCTTGTCTGCATTGATACCTATAGCAATGATGACTTCATCAAAAAGCTCTAATCCACGATTGATAATATCGCTGTGTCCTAAAGTGATGGGATCAAAACTTCCCGGAAAAACGGCTCTTTTCATGCGTGGTGGTTTTTGATGGTGTCTTCAATAATTTCTGAAAGTACGTTTTTCAATTCTTTGCCAGCCGCTCTTATTTGTTGCGGTATAATGCTTTCCTTGCTCATACCGGGATTTGTATTGATCTCAATAAAGTGTGGCGTTCCCTCATGAAAGATAAAGTCGGCACGGGCAAGTCCCTTTAATTTGAGAATGGAATAGATGCGCTTGCTCAATTCCTGCACCGCCACAGTGGCAGATTCTGACAACCGGGCGGGCGTTATCTCTTGGGCTTTTCCTAGGTATTTGGCCTCGTAATCAAAAAAGTCATTCTCGCTTACGATTTCGGTAGGCGGCAATGCATAGACTTTGGAGCCTAATTGATAAACTCCCACAGAAACTTCCATTCCATCTAGAAATGATTCAATTATGATCTCGTCGTCCACATCAAATGCTGTTTGTAACGCTTTCGCGAAAGCGGACTCCTCATAAACCTTACTCACTCCAAAGCTGCTACCGCTGCGATTTGCCTTCACAAAACAGGGCAGTCCGACGGTTTCTACAATGGTCTGAAAACTTACGTCATCGCCCTGGTCTAGGTATAAATGCCTGCCAGTGTGGATGCTCCAGGGCTTTAGGACAGCGATACAGTCACGCTTATTAAAAGTTATGGCAGATTGATAGGAATCGCAGGACGTGTGCGGGATTCTGAGCAATTCCAGATAGGCCTGGAATATTCCATCCTCTCCCGGCGTGCCGTGAATCGTATTGTAGACACAATCGAACTCGATCTTATCATCCTTAATGGTTACTGAAAAGTCATTTTTATCCAGGTCATAGGTAGCGCCCTCACATTGTAAAAACCATCTGTTTTTATCGATGATAATAGGATAGCCGGTGTATAAAAACGGATCCAGGTTTTCCAAGATAACGTAACCACTCTTGATGGAGATTTCCTTCTCGCTAGAATAGCCGCCCATGATGACTGCAATGTTTTTCATAGTGTTCCATTTCGCGCAAGCGATAACAACAAAGTTACAAAAGCGGGCGTTCTAAGTCGCGGCTGTAATTGTATCTTTGGTTTTTATTTCAAACAAGTAAAATGGCGGCTTCGACGTCCCATTGAGTAATAGATCGCTTATGAATTTTTTCCAGTTCATGTTTACCAAGACCTTCTGGGTACAGGTGGTTCTTGCTATTGTGGTAGTGGTGGTTTTATGTTTCGGGTATTTGTATTGGTTGGACTGGCACACGAATCATGGCCAGAAAATCGAGGTTCCAGACTTGACCAGAAAATCAATCTCAGAAGCAGATTTGATCTTGGAAGAACTTGACCTGCGCCGTCGTATTATCGATAGTGCCAGTTTTAATCCAGAGTTTCCACCCAGGTCTGTAATTGAGCAAAATCCAAAGGCTGGTAGATTTGTAAAGCAAGACCGGCAAATCTATTTGAAACTGAATCCATCTGGGTACGGTAAAATCTTAGTCCCGAACATCGTTTTCAAAACAAAACGCCAGGCAGTACCTACACTTGAGGCGTTGGGTTTCAAAATAGGAGATATTACCTACCGCCCCAATATTGCGCGCGATATGGTGCTGGAAATGCGTTACAATGGATCTATTCTAGAACCGGGAAGCCAGTTGCGTAAGGCATCTGTAGTAGACCTTGTTCTAGGAGACGGCGAGCGTCCCGGCGCTACCTATGAAGATGGCGATAGTGAACCTGTGGAAGAGGGCATGGAAGAGCAAGAAGAGTTTATTGATCAAACAAATGACTTTGAGGATGACGGACAGTGAGCATGATGAAGACCTAGACCAGGACGAGTTACACGAACACCACCATTTTACCGCTGGCCCAAGCCAGAAACCGTTGCGCGTCGATAAATTCTTAATGAATTTTATCGAGAATTCTACCCGTAGTAAAATTCAAGCTGCCATAAAAAATGGCTCTGTACGTGCAAATGAAGAAATCGTAAAGGCAAATTACAAAGTGAAGCCTGGAGATGACATACGGGTATTGCTGGACCATCCCAAACCAGAACATCTGCTGGTAGCAGAAAATATTCCCTTAGATATTATTTACGAGGACGATACTTTGGTTGTTGTGAACAAACCCGCAGGAATGGTCGTTCATCCAGGACATGGTAATTATTCTGGCACATTGATCAATGCATTGATCTATCATTTTGAGAACCTGCCCAATAACTCTAGTGAACGACCAGGTCTGGTACACCGCATTGATAAGGATACCAGCGGTTTACTTGTCATTGCAAAGACCGAACAGGCGATGGCATATCTTTCTGCACAGTTTGCTGCCAAAACCAGCGAGCGGGAATACGTTGCCATCGCCTGGGGAAGTTTTGAGGAGCCAAAAGGTACCGTAGAAGGAAATATAGGACGTCATCCCAAAAACAGATTGCAGAATACGGTCTGGGAGGGAGACAATGCTGATAACGGAAAACCGGCAGTGACCCATTATGAAGTTATGGAGAGTTTTGGTTATGTGACCATGATCAAATGTCGTCTGGAAACTGGTCGTACGCACCAGATAAGGGTGCACATGAAACACATAGGACATACGCTTTTCAATGATGAACGGTATGGTGGTGAAAAAATATTGAAGGGAACTAACTTTACTAAATACAAGCAGTTTGTAGATAATTGCTTCAAGATCCTACCCAGACAAGCATTACACGCAAGAACCTTAGGATTTGAACATCCAGTGACCAGAGAATGGATGCGGTTTGATTCTCCCATTCCAGAAGATATGGCGGCCTGTATTGAAAAATGGCGTGGTTATGCCACCAACTCGTTGCAGGAACTATAACCAACTCTTTAGAATCAATCTGCGGCTTTCAGCTTTTCAAGTAGTATTTTTAAGTTTTAAAATTTAACCATGAAAATATTGCTATCTCCCGCAAAGACACTTGATTATGAAACCGCCTTGCCCACCAAGCGTGGAACCCAACCCATATTTGCAGAAGAAGCGATACAGATCAACGCTAAACTGGAACGCCAATCCAAGGCAGACATTGCGCAGATGATGCATATCTCTGATAACCTCACGGATCTCAATTATCAGCGGTATAAAGACTTTCAGCATACATTTACAAAGGAGAACTCACGACCGGCCATGTATGCCTTCGCTGGTGATGTGTATACAGGTCTTGATGCATATACACTAGATACAGACTTGCTGGACCATGTACAGGACTCGATTAGAATCCTGTCTGGAATGTACGGCCTTCTCAGACCACTTGATTTACTGCAGGCTTATCGATTAGAGATTGGAACAAAACTGCCTATTGAGCGCACCGCAGACTTGTACGAGTTTTGGAAAGATAAAATCACTCCAGAGTTGAACAAACAAATGAAGGAGGACGAGTTGCTCGTCAATCTGGCTAGTAACGAGTATTTCAAGGCGATCGACAAAAAGAACCAAAAAGGCAAATTGATTTCGCCTGTTTTCAAGGACTATAAAAATGGCAAACTCAAAATAATTGCCTTTTATGCCAAAAAAGCGAGAGGTACCATGGCCAGATTCCTAGTGGAAAACAAAGCAGAAAGCCTAGAAGATATTCTCGCATTTACCGGTGACGACTATAAATATTCAGAAAAAGAAACGGTTAAGGAGCACGAACCCGTCTTCACCAGATAATCCAGATGGCAGATTCACCCGCATATATATCCATCAAGGATTGGTCAGAAAATGACCAGCCTCGCGAAAAACTATTGCATAAAGGAAGTACAAGCCTAAGCGACGCAGAGTTGATTGCAATACTGTTGGGAAGCGGCACAGTCGCTATGAGCGCCGTAGAGTTGAGTAGGATAATCATGCAGGATGCCAACCACTCATTGCAGCAACTGGGAAAGAAGTCGCTGAAGGAGTTAATGAAGCATAAAGGGATAGGTGAGGCAAAGGCTATCACCATCGCTGCGGCAATGGAATTAGGCCGGCGACGAGCCATGGAAATGCCAGAACGGTTAGTCAAGATTACCTGCAGCAACGATGTATTCAAACTGTTGCAACCATTGCTGGGCGAGCTGCAACATGAGGAATTCTGGATGTTGTTACTGGACAACAGCCATAAAGTGCTGGAAAAGCACCAGATAAGCAAGGGCGGCATAACAGCGACCCATGTAGATACCAGGTTAGTATTTAAAAAAGCAATCGAGGCTGGAGCGGTAGCTATAATTATAGCCCACAACCACCCAAGCGGCACTTTAAAACCTAGCGAGCCAGACCGAGAAATAACCAGAAAGATAATGGTGGCTGGTGAGACGCTTGATATTAAAGTCTTAGATCACATTATCATCACACAGCAGGCATTTTATAGTTTTGCAGACAACGGCATCCTCTCATGATACTTATCTATTGTCCAAAATTGACGCCGCGCAAGCAGTATATTTTCAAACACATCTTCCGTAGGTTGATGAAGGTGGAGTATGAGATAACTGCAGAGCTCAATGTTTTTGTAGGCCATGAGGGCATCAAGTTTTCTTACGGTACAAAGCCGTTGGGCGAGGAGTTGTTTATATGGTCGCATGGCTTGCTGGACGAGCATGGAATTGACGACCATGATATAGACATGATCGAGTGGGATGACTTACCCGCCTTTTTTGCCGCACCAGAGCGCAGTGATGTCCCATTTGATATTTTTGCAGCCTCATTCTTTCTTATCACACGGTATGAGGAATATTTGCCACAGGTGAAAGACGATTTCGGGCGGTATAGCCCGTATGAAAGCACTGCATTTAAAAACGGTTTCCTTAGAAAACCGCTGATTGATCTATGGGTGCAAAAATTCTCCAGGCAATTGCATATGGTGGAGTTAAGTTCGCTTTCGCGAAAGCAAACTGTCAATAAGCTTATCGCCATAGAAGTGGCAACTTTCAATAAATACAAGAAGCGTGGGTTAGTCATTAACTCAACCGCTTTTATACGCCACCTGCGCAAGCTGCAGTTGGATAGGGCGTGGAGCCAGTTAAAAACGTTATTGAATATAGAAGATGATCCCTACGATAATAGTGAGGAAATTCTCAAACCATATAAAGATTACCGCAAATCCATCCCACGTACGACCAGGCCGCAATTGCAAATGCTATTTTTCTTTCATTTAGGGGATTACAACGACCAAAATACCGGAGTAACCTACAAAAGCAAAAGTTACCTAGAGGCCATAAAACATATTGCGGATTATGTAAAAATTGGCTTGCGTTTTTCTTCCAACACCTCACAGCAAGACGTGTACAGAGAGGAAAAGCGATTTGAGGATTTACTTAAACGACCCCTACAATATACCATGGCAGCCTACTCCAAGATTGCCATGCCGGGCCACTACAAATTATTGGTTGATACAAAAACGATGGAGGATTACAGTATGGGATATGTGAATGAACCGGGTTTGCGTGCCAGCACCAGCTTTCCTTATTATTTTTATGATCTGGATTATGAGGTACAAACTCCTTTATTGATCCATTCCTATGCCATCCACTACAACAGTATATCGCTCAATATGTTGAATACCCAACAGCAAGCAATGCAGGAAGTGATGGACAATGTAAAGGACGTGGGAGGTAACTTTGTGGTGCAATATTATTACGAACATTTTGATCGTGACATCAACAGTCACGCTTTAGGAATGCTACAAACCATTATCAATGAATAAATTTAAGGACGTCAAACATATCTTTTTTGATCTGGACCATACCTTATGGGATTTTGACCGCAACAGCAAACTTGCGTATGCGCAGGTTTTTGAGGAAGAGCAAATCAATCTGGATCTCCATACGTTTATCACTGCTTACGAGCCGTTAAATTTAGAGTTTTGGAGACGCTTTCGCGAAAGCGAAATTACCAAAGAGCAGTTGCGCTACCAGCGATTGAAGGCAACCTTTGACGCTTGTGATTTTGAAGTAGTTGATGAAACCATTCATAAAATGGCAGATCTCTACCTAGAATATCTGCCCAACTACAATCACCTTTTTACTGGTTGTATCGAATTGTTGGATCGCCTGAAAAATAATTACAGCCTCCATTTGATCACCAATGGGTTTGACGTTGTACAAGCACGCAAAGTGAGCAATTCTGGATTACAAGACTATTTCCCATATATGTTGACGGCAGAGACGGCAGGCGTCAAAAAACCTGATGTCCGAATATTTGAACGTGCCTTGCAAGATACAGGTGCTGCTATAGAAAATAGCCTCATGATAGGTGATAGCTACGATGCAGATATTTTAGGAGCAAGAAATGCCGGTATAAAAACAATTTGGTTCCATACTACAGATCAGGAAATTCCAGCGGGCGAGGTGGTGGTTCATAATCTGACCGATATTCACTCCTTGTTGTCATTATAGTTGTAATGATCTTTCCAACGTTTTTGTAAAAACTCTTTTTGCACTTTCTCACGCGGATTATTACCTGGTTCGAATAGGGTAGTGCCGCTGATTTCTTCAGGTAAAAAATTGAAATGCGCAAAATTTCCAGGATGGTCATGGGCGTATTTATAGGTCTCCCCATAACCTAGCTCTTTCATCAACTTAGTGGGCGC
>JBBSPH010000055.1:0-12043 GCA_038258985.1 Flavobacteriales bacterium | reverse complement strand
TTCCGCTTTCGCGAAAGCGTACTCCGAATATTATGACATTGCACGACAGGAAATCATCCCGGGCACGCATCGAACGCTTTTCCTTATGCGCCGCAAATGAAGGATAGGATCATAAAATACCTGGGCAGTGATGTGCACTTATGGTGGACAGTGACCGTTTTGCCAGGCATTTATTGCATTCTCTATCTCTATACCAACAATTTTACCGTCGTAAATTCATGGTACCAACTGCTGTGGTGCGCGCTAGCCTTTATCCTGCTGCCCGTAGTTGAAATCTTGGTACTGGACGCAGTTTTCAAGAAATGGCTGCCGAAATGGCGGCCACAGTTATACTGGAGCTATCTCATTATCAATTTTGCCATTATTCTATCGATGATCGTTTTTATGGAATGGCGTTGGAAATACACCGCACTTGCTGCGGTTGTTGCCATTGCGAGTTCAATTTTAATGGCGAGGCATTATAAAAAAGGAGTTCTATTGCTGGCTTTCATGACTGTAATTGCAGTTTACCAATTTACACATTTTTACATAGAGCG
This sequence comes from Flavobacteriales bacterium, assembly GCA_038258985.1. Lineage (GTDB taxonomy): Bacteria > Bacteroidota > Bacteroidia > Flavobacteriales > Flavobacteriaceae > Nonlabens. The sequence goes on along the minus strand of JBBSPH010000055.1, from coordinate 11,507 downwards.
CGTTGCTAGCCCAGAGCAATGGGTAGAAAATATGCCGTTTGAAAATCTAAATTTCAAGAAAAAACCAAACATCTACCTTATACAGCCGGACGGTTTTGTTGGGAAAACCGCCGCAGAAAGTAGCAATTATAACCTTGACCTTACCTCGTTTTACAGCTATTTGTCTGAGCATGGATTTGTGACAAATGATGATTACCGGAGCAACTATGCTTCTACCCTTACCTCAAATAGTGCATTGTTTACTGGCCAACATCATTACTACCTGAACGGTGCAATGGAAAGTGAGCTTTATGGTGCACGTGAAACTATCGTTGGAGCAAATCCAGTAATTCGAACATTCAAACGGAATGGTTATCATACCAACCTTATTTTAGAACATGCTTACCTACTGCTCAATTTTCCTGAAGTTGCCTATGATTACAGCAATGTAAAATCAAGCGAGTTATCCGTTCCCATTCCGGACTACCAACTCGATAAGGATTTTATCGCCGATTTTAAAAAGGCGGTACGAACGCAGAGTTCACAGCCACAGTTCTATTTTTTAGAAATGTTGCGCCCTGGTCACATTGAAGTTTATGAAAAATGGAGTGCTGGTAAAAGGCAAGAAGCAGCAGATTACGGAGAAAAGTTAATAGCCACCACAATCCTATTAAATGATTTAATTGAATTTATTGGTCAGCAGGATCCTGACGGGATTATACTACTGGTAGCAGATCATGGCGGGTTTGCTGGGTTTGACTATACGCAAGAAATTTTTGAACTTACTGTGGAAGATCCTGATTTGAAAAAGAGCATGTACAGTAGTCTGTTAAGTGTCAAGGCGCCAGCAGATTTTATCGCTTATCAACGCAAGATCAAGAGTTCCGTAGGCGTTTTCCCTGCTTTATTCTCCTACCTTGCGGGCGATTCTGCTGCATCAGATAGGTTAGATAACAGCAGCTATATTTTTATTAAAAAAGGAGATGCCCGTGGCGTCTACACATATTTCAATTCTAATGGTGAACCCGTTACCGAAAAATTGCCAGATTAAATTCCTATTTATTTTTATTCTTTTTTCTAGCCTGGCCGGTGCACAATCCTGTGTCTGCTATCAGAAAGATATGCTCAATGATTTTAAAGACACGGATTTTATAGGTGTGGTTCAAATTACCTCAAAGAAACAGCATCCAGATAACCCAGATGTGGACGTCATCGAGTTCAAAAATGAAGAGGTTTTCAAAGGAAATGAGCTGAAAGAGATCTATGTGTTTCAGAAAAAAGGATTTGGCAAGGATAATGAGAATTGCAGATTGTACTTGAAAGAAGGCGACCGGGTATTAATTTATGCCAATAAGAAGCCTGGCTATTACTTCACGATGCCCTGTTACCGGAATATGATGCTCAATAACACAGAGCCTGCCTACCAAGAAAAACTGCAAAACCACCTTACTATCTTACGGCAACTATCGCCTTTCAATCAGCAATTGGAGACGACAGCCACACGATGCGATAAGATTATGACAGATGGCGCCACGCTCAATCTGATCGAAGACATCCCGGTGGAATTGACAGAGTCACGCATGGGTTTATATACCGTGAAGTTTGATGAGGACAATAAGATCAAGCGCATTGATGTTGTTTCTTCCTTCAACAAAGAGGTGGATAACAAAGTACGCATCGCACTTATCAAGAAAGAGTGGCAATTATGCGGGTTGACGGAGAATCGTGAGCTGCTCTTGGGCTATTTCTACACTCCGGGAACATTTCACAGGCGCGCTCACTTGAGTCCGCTATAGCTGCCTGTTTTTATTCTTGAGATAGTAGAACCCAGCGGCCAGCACAAATAATAAAAGTGGGTGAATCAAGAAGCGACGAGTGTAGAACAGAGCCATTTTAGCAAGGGAAGAATCCAGTTGTAAGAGCATAACGATAGCAGTGCTCAGAAATAAAAAGGCAAACAAGTACACCCACAATCCCGCCTTTACAAATGCAACCGTTTTGTATAGAAACCAGATAATCCACAACGATAGGATACTATTGATCAAGAAACGCAGAGAGTTTGAGACCATGATCTTCCAAAGGTACATTTCTGGATAAGGCGTTTGTTGGAAATTGATATGGAAATATTCATTCAATGGATCGTAAAAAAGATCTTCCTGAAACAAGCGCACCGTGACCACTGCAGCTACTAACAGCAGGATCATTAGGGTAGATAATATCTTATTGATGTGCATTTACGGTAGGTTTTTTTATCCAGTAGATCCACAAGAGAATCACATAGCCATAGATCACGGCCGGAAAAATGACATTGTGCGCTATTTCCCTATAACCTTCAGTTTCTTGATAAATGACTCCCAGGCCTATAAGCCTAAGCAGGTTAACCAAATAGATTGTCACTATACCAAATGACAGAAAGAGAAGTGTTTTTTTCCACGCTTTCGCGAAAGCGATAACAAAAGCAGCAAATAACAGCATCACACTCACGGCATTGCATCCCTCGATCACGCGATAAACGATCAGGTCATCCACATACAACAAAACCGAAGGGTTCCCGGGAGCGTTATAAATTGCAGAATTGTATCCTAGCAGCTGCATTCCTTCATTAGTCTGCTTGCTCACCAGCGCCGTGATGGGATCAGGATAGTTTGTAGGGCTGTATTCCACCTGTAAATAAACATAATAGGACAGCGATAGAACGACGTAAAGCACCCCAAAAGTGATCACAAACTTAAAAACTGGGTAGTAGGGCTTGAGTGCGCTCAATCGAAACTATTTATGGTAAATGTAGCATTTTAGAACGCGATGACTATTAATTTTGCCGGCCAAAGAATTGCACCATGACCCAAGCACAACTGAAACCTGAAATTTCCAGCCTCATTGAAAATACAGATGGCAAACCTGCCGAGAAGATGCAGGCCATCTGTGACCTGATACAAGAAAATCTAGCTACGTACAACTGGGTAGGTTTCTATATGGCTCACCAGACTGAGCCTACCTTGCATTTATGGTGTCAGGCTGGAGAGCCTACGGACCATACCGTAATACCTTTTGGCAAGGGAATTTGCGGGCAAGTTGCGGTTTCTAACAAGAATTTTGTGGTTGATGATGTAAAAGCGCAGGACAATTATATTGCCTGTAGTATTCATGTAAAAAGCGAGATTGTTGTTCCTTTATTTAAAAATGGCAAGAATATAGGTCAGATTGATATCGATAGTAATACGATCGCGGCATTCAGTGACAAAGATGAGCGGTTTTTGGAATGGGTAAACGAGCAGGTGGCAAAGATTCTTTAATTATTTAATTGCCGATTGACAATTTTAAGCTTGCTGGCTCATAGCAATGTCTATCTGTGGGTAAGTATTACAGCTCTATCATTTGCTTTTTGAAAATTTTTTAATCATTCCAAAGCGATATTGTTTAGCACCTGGGATTTAAGACTTTAAAATCCGAACCTTGAACTTACTTCCTAAAGTCATCGCTCCGCACATATTGCTCCCATTTCCAGGCAGATGCTAGTGCTTCTTTTAAAGTAGATTCAGCTTTCCAACCTAATACATCGTTGGCGCGATCTGTTTGAGCATACGCTGCCGTAATATCGCCTGCTCGCCTTGCGACAATTTTATAATTTAGTGGCTTTCCTGATACTTCTTCAAAAGTTGTTACAACCTGCATTACGGTTGAGCCAGTTCCCGTGCCGACATTGAAAGTTTCTAGATTACGCTCATTTTGTCCGGCTTCCAGTCTTTCCAATGCTACAACATGGGCTTTGGCCAGATCAACCACATGAATATAATCACGGATTGCAGTACCGTCGGAGGTAGGGTAATCATCTCCAAAAATTGATAATTTCTCACGTAAACCTATCGCAGTCTGAGTGATATAAGGAACAAGATTCTGCGGTGTTCCCAATGGAAGCTCGCCGATTTTTGCAGAGGCATGCGAACCTATAGGATTAAAATATCGTAAAGCGATGGCGTTAAAGTTGGAATGCACCTTGCATAGATCAGTTATGATTTCCTCACCTATTTGTTTGGTGTTGCCATAGGGCGATTCGGCAGGCTTGACGGGAGCATTTTCCGAAACCGGCAATTCAGCCGCCTGTCCATAGACTGTACAAGACGAACTGAAGATGAATTTTGTATTGCGTCGTTTGATATTATCCAATAAATAAACTAACGCGCTTACATTGTTCTCATAATATTTTAAGGGACGATCCACACTTTCACCCACCGCTTTGGAGGCGGCAAAATGAATTACGTTTTCAATATCCTTGTATTTTTTGAAAAAATACTTGACATCATCCTTCACCCTTAAATCCAATTTTTCAAAAGCAGGCTCGATCCCGGTAATAGATGCGATCTGATCCAGCACACGTTCAGAACTGTTGGAGAGATCATCAATGATCACGACTTTATGACCACGCTGCTGTAGTTCTACCACTACATGTGATCCTATATAACCCAATCCACCTGTAACCAATACTTTCATAAATAGTAACTTTAAAAAGTAAATCTAGCGTTTTAAACAAAAACGGCTGCCCTGTGGCAACCGTTTTTTGATTATTCCTGTTTCATAAGGGTAGGCTTAAGCCTACCCTTATGAAAATAAGCTAATCCGCAAGAAGTCCTCTTGAAATCACAATCTTCTGGATCTCGCTGGTTCCTTCATAGATCTGCGTGATTTTGGCATCACGCATCAAACGTTCTACATGGTATTCCTTGACATAACCATTACCACCATGTACCTGTACTGCTTCTACAGTAGTATCCATCGCGACTTGCGATGCAAATAATTTTGCCATGGCGCTACTCATGTCATAGCTATTGCCTTGGTCTTTATCCCAGGCACTTTTCATTACCAAATGTCTTGCCGCGGTAATGTTCGTGTGCATGTCTGCCAGTTTGAAAGCGATAGCTTGATGGTTACAGATTTCTGTACCGAATGCCTTGCGCACTTTGCTGTAATCTCTAGCCAACTCGTAAGCGCCACTAGCAATTCCCAAAGCTTGTGCCGAGATACCTATACGACCGCCAGAAAGGGTTTTCATGGCAAATTTGAATCCGAAACCATCCTCGCCTATTCTGTTTTCCTTAGGCACTTTTACATCATTGAAGATCAAGGAATGGGTATCGCTACCGCGTATGCCCAGTTTATCCTCCTTCACTCCTATTTCAAAACCATCCCAGCCTTTTTCAACGATGAATGCGTTGATACCGTGGTGTTTTTTATCCTTGTCCGTTTGAGCGATTACCAGGTAAAAATCTGCACTACTACCATTTGTAATCCAGTTTTTTGTACCGTTTAATATGTAATGGTCACCTTTATCAATCGCAGTGGTCTGCTGCGAGGTAGCATCACTACCAGCCTCAGGTTCTGAAAGGCAGAAAGCCCCTATAGATTCACCTCCAGTTAATTTTGGTAAATACTTTTCTTTTTGTGCTTCATTACCATAAGTATCAAGCCCCCAACACACCAGTGAATTATTAACGGATACGATCACTGATGCACTTGCATCAACTTTAGAAAGCTCTTCCATGACCAGCACATAGGATATCGTGTCCATACCGCCACCGCCATATGTAGGGTTAGCCATCATGCCAAGGAACCCTAATTCTCCCATTTTTTTAATAAGTTCCTTAGGAAAATTCTGGTGTTTATCACGCTCTATCACGCCTGGCAACAATTCAGTTCTTGCAAAATCCCTCGCGGCATCCCTAATCATGATATGTTCTTCAGTAAGGCTAAAATCCATCTGTATATTTGTTTTTTTATCTGTCGGCAAATTTAAGACTTATTGACAGCAATTTCAATATCATAATTATGAACCACCAGCATTACAACGTTATAGGAGTCATGTCTGGCACATCGCTGGATGGCATAGATCTAGTTCACGTAAAACTATCCAAAAGCGATCGCTGGGACTTTCAAATACTTGCGAGGGATTGCATTGCCTATACTGGGCAATGGAAAACAAAACTTCAAACGGCAGATTCTCTAAACGACGCTGAACTTGATCAACTTAATATCGATTACACGTGCCTACTGGCACAGGTCTGCAATGAATTTATACAGCGCAATGACCTAGAAAATATTCTTGCCATCTGCTCTCACGGCCACACGATCCTGCACCAGCCTCACAATAAGTTGACATTACAGATAGGTAATCTACCTATCCTGGCTCGCCTTACCCAGCAACGGGTAGTGTGCGACTTTAGGGTTCAGGATGTGGAATTGGGTGGTCAGGGCGCACCGCTGGTTCCCATAGGCGATCAACTGCTATTTGCTGATTATGACTATTGCCTTAATCTGGGCGGTTTTGCAAATGTGAGTTTTGAAAAAAACGGACTTCGGGCGGCACATGATATCTGTGCAGTAAATGTCGTCTTGAACCATTATTCCGGTCGTCTGGGTAAGGAATTTGATGCTGGTGGCGCTTTCGCGAAAGCGGGCTCTCCACAAATCCAGCAATTGGAAAAATTAAACGAACTCCCTTTTTATAATTTGCAAGGACCAAAATCCCTAGGTATCGAATGGGTAAAAGAACACATTTATCCCATCATGGAATCCATCGCAAAACCAGAAGATGCGCTTGCCACCTATTCCCTTCATGCTGCACAACAAATTGCTGCAAACCTGAAGCAGAATTCTAGCATTCTAATTACCGGCGGCGGCGCCTATAACACTTATTTGCTGGAGCAAATTGCTGCAATCGGGAATTTTAAAATCCAGATTCCATCCAGGGATGTGGTGGAATATAAGGAAGCCTTGATATTTGCACTGCTGGGAGTATTGCGTTTGCGCAATGAAACCAACTGTCTGTCAAGCGTTACCGGCGCGACAAGGGATCACTCCAGCGGCCAGATTTACACTCCATAACAATTTTGAAAAAGCCCGCCAATAGCCGCCGACTTTTTTATATTTGTTGAAAACCTAACCCACTTAATGAAAGAGCTACTCAAACGCTATGAAAATGCCGATCCCGAAATCGTTTTTCACTGGAATGATCCAGAGACAGATGCTGAAGGATGGACGGTAATCAATAGCCTGAGAGGTGGAGCAGCCGGTGGTGGAACGAGAATGCGCAAGGGACTTGACCAGAATGAGGTGCTTTCTCTTGCCAAAACCATGGAAATCAAGTTTACGGTTTCTGGCCCTGCGATAGGTGGCGCAAAATCTGGGATCAACTTTGATCCACAGGATCCACGTAAGAAAGGAGTCCTAGAACGCTGGTACAAGGCAGTTTCTCCTTTATTAAAAAGCTATTACGGCACGGGCGGCGACTTAAATGTGGACGAGATCCACGAGGTAATTCCGATTACAGAAGAAAGCGGCGTCTGGCACCCACAAGAAGGTGTTTTCAATGGACACTTCAATCCCAGCGTTGCAGACAAGATCAACCGCATAGGGCAATTGCGTCAAGGTGTGATCAAGGTGATTGAAAATCCTAACTTCTCTCCAGACGTTTCCAGAAAATATACGGTGGCAGACATGATTACCGGCTACGGTGTGGCAGAGGCTGCCCGGCATTTTTACGACATTTACGGCGGTAGCATTGAAGGAAAGCGCGCTGTGGTTCAAGGATTTGGTAATGTAGGAAGCGCCGCGGCCTATTATCTATCACAGTCAGGAGCAAAAATCGTTGGTATTATTGACAGCGCAGGCGGTTTGATCAAGGAAGACGGATTCAGTTTTGACGAGATTAAACAACTATTCTTGAACAAAAACGGGAATCAATTGTATGCGGAGCATCTAATCCCTTTCGCGGAAGCGAACGAAGCCATATACTCTTTGAAAACAGAGGTATTCGCACCCTGTGCGGCCTCTCGACTGATCAGTAAGGAACAGATTGACCAGATGATCGACTCTGGTCTAGAGGTAATTTCCTGTGGTGCAAATGTGCCATTTGCAGATAAGGAAATCTTCTTCGGCCCGATCATGGAATACACTGATCAAAAAGTAAGTCTTATTCCAGATTTTATTTCAAATTGCGGTATGGCGCGCGTGTTTGCCTACTTTATGGAACGTAAAGTCCAGATGACGGATGAGGCAATTTTTAACGATACCAGCATGACTATACGCAATGCTATCCAAAACACTTTTACTAACAACAGCTCAAAAAAACAAATAAGCAACACTGCTTTTGAGATCGCACTTAAACAACTTATCTGATGAAATACTTTTTAGGAAATAGTCCGAAATGGTTCAAAATGACCATGATCGCCTTCTTGATCTTTAATGTTATAGGTTACTTTACATTAAGCGGCACCGTGATGGGATGGATATTTATAGGAGAATTTATCTTCTGTCTTGCAATGGCACTCAAATGTTATCCATTGCAATCTGGTGGATTGCTTGCCATACAGGTGTTGTGTCTTGGGTTGACCCATCCCATGTATAAAATCGACCCAATAAGCAACAAATATGTCGTTGACGATATAGGCAATAAGGTGATGGGTGGTGTGTATGCAGAGGTTGCCCAGAATCTGGAGGTTATACTCTTACTGGTGTTCATGGTAGCGGGAATCTATTTCATGAAACCATTGTTGATGTACATTTTTGTGAAATTATTCACCAAGGTGAAGTCAAAAATAATGCTTTCATTGGTTTTTGTTTTGATCAGTGCAGTGTTGTCTGCTTTCCTCGACGCTCTTACAGTAACGGCGGTATTGATAAGTGTCGGTCTAGGTTTTTATAATGTGTATCATAAAATTCATTCCAGTGATCTGGACCTGGACAACGATAACCAGCTGGACCGTGAACAGCTAAGCGGAGAAACACTGGAGAAATTCAGGTCTTTTTTAAGGAGCCTTGTCATGCATGGTGTGGTAGGTACCGCACTGGGTGGTGTATGTACGATCGTGGGAGAGCCGCAAAACTTATTGATAGGAACTAAATTAAATGCTGCCTTGCCTTATGAATATGGCTTTGTAGAGTTCTTTCTTCATATGGCTCCCATTACCATACCCGTCCTGTTTGCAGGCTTACTCACCACCGTATTTCTAGAAACGACTAAAACATTTGGATTTGGGCAAAAAATGCCGCCCGTTGTCCGACAAATCATTGAGGGATGGATGGCAAAGCGCGATTTAGAACGCACGAGCAAAGAAAAATTTGGATTAGTGGTTCAAGGTATATCTGCCATTCTACTGATTGCGGCACTTGCTTTACATATTGCACCAGTTGGGTTTATAGGCTTGGGATTGATCGTGGTTCAAACTGCCTTTATGGGTATTACGGACGAGCACAGTTTAGGTAAAGCATTTGAAGAAGCCCTGCCTTTTACTGGTTTATTGGTCGTGTTTTTTGTAATTGTTGCGATGATCCATGACCAGCATTTATTTGCTCCTATCATCGAGTGGGCTTTGTCGCAAGATCCAGGAACTCAGCCAGCCTTTTTCTATCTGGCAAACGGTTTCTTAAGTATGATCTCTGACAATGTATTCGTAGCAACTGTTTATATCAATGAGGTGGCAAATGCGTATGATGCGGGTAGAATTAGTCTGGAACAATACGAGCATCTTGCAGTGGCCATCAACACAGGTACTAACCTACCAAGTGTAGCGACACCTAACGGTCAGGCTGCATTCCTGTTTCTTCTCACATCAGCATTGGCACCGGTGATTAATCTCTCTTATGGAAAAATGTTCAAAATGGCATTGCCATACACGATCGTCCTAACATTAGTAGGCCTCGCATGTGTTGTAATGTTTTTATAAACTGGATTGTAGTTCGCTTTCGTGAAAGCGAATTATCACCAAATCATATTGCAATCTTTAAACACTAGAAACGCTACTAGCGCGTTATAAAACCTAACCAATCAACTAGATCTTTCATCAATGATTCAAGAAGTAACCCAAGAAATGGCATCCCAACAGCCGATCGTTGAGGAAAAAACACTCTCCTTATATGACCTTGTTGCCAGTGGCGGCGTGGCGGGAAGTATAATTATAGGGATCCTTATCATTTTGCTGGGATTAGCGCTCTACATTTATTTTGAGCGCTTATTTAAGATCAAGGCAAGTTCAAAGATTGACAGCAACTTTATGCTTCAAATCAAGGATCACGTGACTAATGGACGCATCGATAGTGCAAAAATGCTTTGTGCCAAAGAAGGTTCTCCAGTAGCCAGGTTAACAGAAAAAGGAATAAGCCGCATAGGGTCACCGCTAGAAGACATTAACAGTGCGATCGAAAACGCGGGTAAACTTGAAGTGTATAAACTGGAACGGAATGTAAGCGTTCTTGCAACTATCGCGGGTGCAGCGCCCATGATTGGATTTTTGGGAACCGTAATTGGGATGGTACTTGCCTTTCACACACTCGCGACCAGTGGTGGTCAGGCAGAAATGGGCACCCTTGCAGAAGGGATCTATACAGCAATGACTACCACAGTCGCCGGTTTGATCGTTGGAATTATCGCATACATAGGATACAATCACTTAGTGGTTAAAACAGATAAGGTAGTGCACCAGATGGAGGCAAACGCCGTAGATTTTCTTGACTTGTTAAACGAACCGACCTAATGAATCTGAGAGGTAGAAATAAAGTTAGTCCAGAGTTCTCCATGTCGTCCATGACGGATATCGTTTTCCTGTTGTTGGTATTTTTCCTATTGACATCGCCATCCATAACTCCAGAGGCTTTGGATCTTATATTGCCTAAGGCTAGTGGTAAAACTTCCAATGTGCAGAACGCATCCGTGAGCATCACAAAAGAAGGAGCCTTTTATGTAGATGCACAGGAAGTAGCGGTAGAAGATATGGAAGAAGCATTAAAACTAATCATGGCAGATAAGGAAGACCCGACGATTATTCTACGTGCAGATGGAGAAACTGCAATCAACAGCGCTGTTAAGGTGATGGATATCGCCAACAGGAATAAATTCAAAATAATCCTTGCCGTAAAACCAGAATAAGATGGGTTTCCTAGACACGAAAGAAAAACGCAAGTCATTTGCCATATCGGGTAGCATCATGGCCAGCTTGTTGCTGTTTTTTGTATTCGTAACCATTTTTACAGTTCTAGATCCTCCCGAAGAGAGTGGGATAGCGGTAAACTTCGGGAATACTGATGTCGGGTCGGGACCTATCGAACCGGCGGCGCCTACTAGAGTAACTCCAGAATCTTCTCAAGATAAATCACAGCAAGAAGCAAGCACTGCAGAAAACATTCTCACACAGGATGAGGCAGACGACACGCCAGTTATAGCAGCACAGCCGACTCCAAAAGAAAATAAGCCCACAAAAAAGCCGACTGAAAAACCAGTAAAAAAGGTAGATCCTAAGCCAGATAACTCTGTGCTTGATGCATTAAACAATGTAACCGGCAGTAAGCCCGCCGCAGGTGAAAATAATCGCGGCGAGGGTCCAGGTGACGGTCCCGGGAATAAGGGAGACATCAATGGTGATCCTTACGCAAACACCTATTACGGAGATCCCGGCAATGGTCAGGGAGGAAAGGGCTATGGATTGAGTGGCCGTGGTAAAATTGGCGGCCGTGGTATAGAACCGGACTGTCAAGAAACTGGA
>JBBSPH010000054.1:0-12052 GCA_038258985.1 Flavobacteriales bacterium | reverse complement strand
AGTCAATGCTAGGAGGAGTCGAAGTACATAAGAGAACTTCATATAAATTTTTCCCGTCACTAGTAAAAGCGGAGACGGTCAACGAAAGGCAAAAAAAAGCAAGGGTAACAAGATGTTTCATAAAATATAGGCGACAATTTGCTCCCAAAACTAGGTATTTAAAGTCATAGAAGATGGCTGTCCTGTTTTGCAAAAACAATGCCTATTGTTTGATTGTGGCCGGAGCGGTTTCCTTATTTTCTGCAAGTCTAGCCTTGAAAATAGTGGATTGCTCGTCAAGAAATTTAAGCAACTCCATCTCGTTTTTTTTGTCGAGCATGGATTGATTGAGTCCTTGTTCCTGTGCAAATACCATGAATTCATAAAGGTTTTCTTCAGGAATGTCTAGATAGTCTACTAGGTATTCCGTACTGTACTTATTTTTCAAAACAACTTCTTCAAATTCTTTTTTCTGTTTTGCACCTAGATCCAGATTTAAATCCAACTCGTTCAAAATACCATTTAGCAACAACCCACCCAGCAAACCAACCAGATTAAAGGAATTATACCGCAGCCCAGTCTGATTCATTGCGGTCTTTACTAAAGGCATTTCTTCTGGTTGACGCACGCGGTCAGAGAATGTATTCTCGACTCTATCCACAGCAGGCAGCGCAATATTGCGCTCGGTAACTTGTTCGAGTCCGGTATCGGGCATTTCTGTGCGCTTCACTCGTACGACAATATTCTGGTCAGTAACCACAACCTCTTCCAATAGGTTGACTCCCTCACTAAAGGTGAGTTGTAGCGAGCCTTTGTCCATGGTTGGTTCGGTCACCTTTAAAGAGAATGGGTCGTATTGTATCGCGCTGAAGGATAAGTCATCACCAGTACGCGCATCGATATAGAAAACGCCGTCCTCGTTAGTCACTGTACCTTCTAAGGTGCTGGCATTGAATACAGTAATTCCTTCCAGCGGTTCTTTTAGGATGCTGTTGATCATTCCCTTGAGTTGTTTGCGTTCCTGGGCGACAAGTGCCGTTGAGGAAAGTAATAACAGGATTAGTATTTTTTTCATTGGAATTGTTTAAAATAAAAATATGTTTTGGTAATTCGTTTTTTAATAAAAGTGAATTAGTTAGGCGCGGCGTCAAAATTAGATCTAGCACTTGCATTAAGTCTCGACCTGTAGATCGTCGCTCGTTCACCTAAAAACTGCAATAACTCAAATTCGTTTTCTGGAGTCAACATCGATTCGTTCAAACCTTCTTCCTGTGCATAAACCATAAACTCATAAAGATTTTCTTCTGGAATTTTAAGATAATCCGTAAGGTATTCTGTACTGTATTGGTTTTTGAGCAGAACTTCCTGAAATCGTTTTTCAGGTGCAATAGGCGCGCCAAAAATCAAATCATCTTTACCAAAAATAGCTTTTACAGCGAGCTCAATTAATAACCCTAAAAGATCGACACCATTAAATCGTAAGGAATTCTCACCCATAGCCGTATTGATCAGCGGCATATCTTCTGGCTGGCGCACCCTACCTGAAAATGTATTTTCTATTCGATCCACGGCCGCCACATTGATATTGCGCTGTGAAACTTTATCTAGTCCTACATCCGGCATTTCAGTCCGTTTTACTGCTACGCGCACGCGTTGGTCTGTCACTACCACCTCTTCCAGCAAATTAACGCCTGTAGTAAAAGTCAAAGTAGTTGTTCCCTTATCAATCATTGCCTGTGTAACACTTATTGAAAATGAATCAAATTGCACAGCATCAATAGAAAGCTTATCACCGCTCCGCACGTCTATGAAAAATTTACCATCCTCGTTACTCACGGTTCCCTCTAGCGAGTTAGTATTAAATACCGTAATGCCTTCAAGTGGCTCTTTCAGAACATCATTGATTACTCCCTTGAGTTGCGTTCTTTCTTGGGCAACGATTGTCGTAGAAACTAACAACCCAAAAAGTAAAAAGTGTTTCATACGGTGTTGTTAAATACTAAGATAAAGTTATAAAGACTGCCGGTCGTTAATTGCCTGAACTTTGTTAAATACCTTTGGACAAATTCAAGTCATCCCATGAGAAACATGATCATCGCCAGTACTTCCACCATCCATGGCAGCGGTTATCTGGACTATCTGACACCGGTATTACAGGAAAGATTAACGTCAATAGGCGTTACCGAGGTTTTATTTATTCCCTATGCCCGTCCCGGTGGCATCTCTCATGATGATTACACGGCAAGGGCGGCTTTGGCTTTCGCCAAAATGAATATCACCACAACTGGTCTCCACACCATAGAAAACCCGCGGGAAGCCATTGAAATTGCGCAAGCTATTTTTGTGGGCGGTGGCAACACCTTTCAATTGGTTAAGATGCTGCACGATATGGAATTAATGATGCCATTGCGCGCCGCGATCTATTCAGGAACCTTTTATTTGGGAACCAGCGCTGGCAGTAATATCTGTGGATTAAGCATGCGCACCACCAATGATATGCCTATTGTCCAGCCCAGTAGTTTCAAGACGACTGGCGCAATCGCCTATAACATCAACGCGCATTACCAGGATCCGATAGAAAACGATACGCACATGGGCGAGACCCGCGAGCAGCGCATCAAGGAGTTTCATGTCTACAATTCCATTCCAGTAGTGGGATTGCGCGAGGGCAGCTACATCGATGTCAGTGGTGCTAAAGAGATTTTAGAGGGCAAGCTATCTGCCCGTATATTTAAGAAAGACATCCCGGCACAAGAAGTCGATCCAGGTTTTGACTTTGCTACCCTTTAAAAAACGATTAACTTTAAACAAACAACCCATGGCAACCAATAACATACAACACAAACACAACGACTGTCGCGGCATATTTTTTCTCAAACAAGAGGACAGTACAATTGCAGAGTTGACTTATTCCTTGGAAAATGACGTGATGACAATTGATCATACAGAGACCAACCCAGAGCATGAAGGCCAAGGAATCGGCGCATCCCTAGTGGAGGAAAGTTACGCTTTCGCGAAAGCGAACAACTTTAAAATTAACCCACTATGTCCATTTGCAGAGGTCGTCTTTGACAGGCATGAAAGCTGGAGCGACGTACGCATATGAAGATTCAACTGGAGACAGAGCGCTTGATCTTGAGACCCTATCAACTATCTGATGCAGAAGGGCTTTTTGCGATGAATGCAGATGAGGAAGTTATGAAGTATACAGGCGATGTACCTTTCAAAGATATAGATGCCGCCCGCGATTTTATCACGGATTATGTGACCAACCCTGACGGGCAGCAGGTGAAATACAAGATGGGCAGACTTGCGTGTGTAGATAAGTCAACGAATGAATTTGTGGGTTTCTGCGGTATCAAAACACACGAGGCCACACAGATTACAGATATTGGGTATCGTCTCTTGAGAAGCGAATGGAACAAGGGTTATGCAACCGAAGCCAGCAAAGCAGTTCTTGAATTTGCATTCGGCTCTCATCAAAAGGAACAAGTTATTGCGCATGTGCATGAATATAATATTGGATCACAGCGCGTCGCAGAAAAACTGGGATTTAAACTAGACCACCGCTTTTTGTGGGACGGAGAATTACCGGGACGTTATTATAAATTGACACGAGATGGCTATTACAATTAAAGAAATCGCTGCACTGGAAACATATGGTGTACGCCATCCCGTTCTAAGAGCAGGTAGGCCTCTGGAAGACTGTGGCCTCGCAGAGGATAACTTGGAAACGACATTTCATCTAGGAGCCTTTGACGGTGAACGCCATGTAGGAGTGGCAACATTTCTAGCTTCAGACGCGACAGAGTCTCCCATACAGTTGGAGAGAGCAAGTTCTTATTACCAGCTGCGTGGCATGGGTGTGCTGCCAGACCAGCAGGGCAAGGGCGTGGGTAAAAGATTAATGGAACATGGGATTGATAAACTTCAATCTCAAAAAGTTGATGTGTTGTGGTTCAATGCCCGGGTTGTTGCATTGCCCTTTTACGAGCGATTGGGATTTCAAACCATAGGTGATTCTTTTGAGGTACCTAAAGTGGGAACACATTTTAAAATGTACAAGGAAATATGAAGTATCTGATCTTAATCTTAATACTCGCAATGACGACTGCTAACGTACAAATTTCCCAAGAACTATTGCTTGGTAAGTATAAAAACCCAACCAATAAATTGGAGGAGCGAACTCAGGCTGCGTTCAACAAAATGCAGACTGCCGCTGCCAAAGATGGTATCAAGATAGAAGTAGCTTCTGGGTACCGCAGTTTTGATCGCCAACGCCAAATTTGGAATGGGAAGTATGAAAAGTACGCAGCTCAAGGTTTGAAGCCTAACGCCATTTTTGATAAAATTGTTGAATATTCCACGGTGCCTGGAACATCACGCCATCACTGGGGTACAGATATAGATTTAATTGATTGTAATGCGACATATTCTGGATCAGTATTGGTGACAGATAAATTTCATGGCAACGGACCATTTTGCAAATTCAAGGAGTGGATGGAAGTGAATGCGAGCAATTTCGGTTTTGAATTGGTGTATACGTTGAGTGAAAACCGTACTGGTTTCGAATACGAGCCCTGGCACTACAGTTATGCGCCCATTTCAAAACAATACCTTGCCGACTATTTGACTCAGATTGATTTTGTTCCATTCCTGCGTTCCCAAAACATTCTAGGAATGGATAAGATAAGCGATGAGCGATTGAATCGTTATTTTAAAGAACATGTGCAGGGTATAAATCCTGCACTGCAATCTGAAAAAGAATAATTTCACAGCCACAAACCATCAATAATGAAACGTATTTCAGGGAAAGCCAGGATTTTTATAGGACTCGCCATTGCGGCTTTTGCCGTATATCAGTATTATTCAAGTGAAAGTACCAACGAGTATACGGGCGAGAAACAATATGTCAATCTGACCGCGCAGGAAGAAATTGCGATGGGTCTACAAGCTGCGCCCAGTATGATGCAGGAATATGGTGGATTGTTTCAAAGTCAACAGGCCCAGGATCAATTAGACCAGGTAGGAGCGAGATTGATTCAAAGTAGTATTGCTAAAAACACGCAATATAAATGGGATTTTCATCTTCTTGCAGATTCTCAAACCATCAATGCTTTTGCCCTTCCCGGTGGTCAGTGTTTTATCACCGCAGCGCTTTATAACCAACTGGAAAATGAGGATCAGCTGGCAGGTGTTATGGGTCATGAGATAGGGCATGTGATCGCAAGGCACAGTGCAGAGCGTCTGGAGCAGATGAAACTGTCGCAAGGCCTGGTCACGGGAGCATCCGTTGCCGCAGAAAATGGCGGGCAAATGGCGGCCGCGGTAACGCAAATGGTCACTATGAAATATGGACGCGATGACGAGCTACAAAGTGATGACCTGGGTGTAAAGATGATGATTGACGCAGGTTATGATCCCTATGAGATGATAGGAGTGATGGAAATTCTCAAAGCCGCTGGCGGGCCTAATAGGCAACCGGAATTTCAATCTACCCACCCAGACCCAGAGAACCGGGTTGCAAGAATCAAGGAAGCGATTGAGAAGTATTCCAAATAGATTTTATTAGAAGTAACAAGAAAAAAGCGTTATTTAAAAACTGGATCGATCACCCGCATTTTAAAAGGTGAATTATTGTTTGTCGATTTCGCTTACTTACTTCGGCAAGCTCAGTGTGAACTTCTTCTTCGTAAACTCCTTGAAAGCGGAATATTCTGAACACAAAAGCTGCACAAAATGAAAAATCCTGTTCGGTAATAGGATTAGTGATAGCTCTATTAAGAAAAACATACCCGACAATGCTCTGTGATTATTTGACCGTCCATACGAGATGGATGAAGCAGAAAATCCAGCCTTTGAACTGGTGTATCATTAGGAGATTAGGTTTTGAAATGGACATTAACTGAAATTTGAAACTTCAGGTAATATAAAATTTGCGGCAGCGATTGTAGCGGCATCCTTTTCTTGTCTTTTTCAGACAAGAAAAGATATAGCGGAAAGCGCGGTCCCGATTTTTTATCGGGAGCCGCCATCGTTGAAATAAAAATAGAAAAAACATAGAACTTGAGTTAGATCGTCAAAAAAATCATTTTGCTCACCGCTCACCGCTCACCGCTCACCGCTATTTACTCATCGCCGTGAAATGCTTGTAAAAATGTGGGATGGTTTCAATTCCTTTAAGGTAATTCCAAATCCCAAAATGTTCATTAGGCGAATGGATGGCATCACTATCCAGCCCGAACCCCATCAAAATCGATTTGGAATGCAGTTCCTTTTCAAACAGGGCAACTATGGGAATGGAGCCGCCACTGCGTTGTGGGATAGGCGTTTTGCCGAAGGTCTCCTCATATGCCGCACTTGCCGCCTGATAACCTATAGAATCGATAGGCGTTACGTATGCAGTCCCGCCATGATGCGGTTTAACGTTAACCGTCACGCCTTCTGGTGCCAGACTTTCAAAATAATTTTTAAACAGCTCTGTAATCTCTTTCCAGTTTTGATCTGGAACCAGGCGCATAGATATTTTGGCAAATGCCTTGCTGGCGATTACCGTTTTTGCACCCTCGCCGGTATAGCCACCCCAGATTCCGTTGACATCAAGCGTGGGTCGTATGCTATTGCGTTCGTTTGTGGTATAGCCCAGCTCTCCGTGCTCTTTCTTGATGTTAAGCGCCTTATTATAGTCTGATTGTGAGAAAGGAGCTTTGGCCATTTCTGCACGTTCTTCTTTGCTCAACTCTTCTACCCTGTCATAAAATCCAGGGATGGTGATGTGGTTGTTCTCATCATGCAATTGCGCGATCATCTGGCACAAAATGTTGATAGGGTTTGCCACAGCACCGCCATACAAACCAGAATGCAAATCGCGGTTAGGCCCGGTAATTTCCACTTCAACATAACTAAGCCCGCGCAGTCCAGTGGTAATGCTGGGTGTTTCTTTAGAAATCATTCCCGTGTCAGATATCAATATCACATCATTTGCCAGTTTCTCCCGGTTGTGTTCCAAGAACCAGCCTAGGGATTCACTGCCCACTTCTTCCTCGCCTTCAATCATAAATTTGACGTTACAAGGCAAGTCATTGTTCGCGGTCATGTATTCCAGCGCTTTTACATGCATATACATCTGACCTTTATCATCGCAAGCGCCGCGGGCAAAAATGGCTCCATCTGGATGCAGTTCTGTTTTTTTGATGACAGGCTCAAAAGGCGGGCTGTCCCACAAGTTGACGGGATCTGGCGGTTGCACGTCATAATGGCCATAAACCAGAACGGTTGGTAGATCTTTATCAATGATTTTCTCGCCATACACAATAGGGTAGCCTGGTGTGTCACAGACCTCAACATGATCACAACCTGCTTTTTCCAATTGGTTTTTAACAACGTCTGCTGTTTTGATCACATCTGTTTGATAAGATTTATCTGCGCTTATCGATGGAATTTTGAGTAATTCAATGAGCTCGCTTATAAAACGATCTTTATGCTGGTTAACGTATGCTTTGGTAGTCATAAACTTTCAGGTTTGTTGTAAAGATAAGAAGTGGCGTTATTTTCTTTTTACAAAGAATTTGTAATATCGGGAAAGTATGTATATTTGCCGTCCCAAATATTGGGAATATTGGTACTGCGGATGTGATGGAACTGGTAGACATGCTAGACTTAGGATCTAGTGCCGCAAGGTGTGCAGGTTCGATTCCTGTCATCCGCACAAAGGAAAGCCCGTCAGAAATGATGGGCTTTTTTATTAATATTACTGAATGACCTATTCAGTATATGCAATCTCTAGTATTCATCGTCCTTATATATATGTTGGCCTGACTCATCAGGTGCAAATAAGGATCGCGACGCACAACACTGGAAATAACAAAACAACTGCACCTTATGCTCCTTTTCAAGTTTTGATGGTTGAAGAAATAGGAGAAAATAGATTATAAGCAAGACAACGCGAGAAGTATTGGAAAAGTGGCACGGGAAAGAGAAGTTCGAAAATGATAAGAGATAAACTCTAGTGCCGGAAGGTGTGCAGGCTCGACCTGCCTGCCCGGAGGCACGACAGGCAGGTTCCTGTCATCCGCACAAAGGAAAGCCCTTCAGAAATGATGGGCTTTTTT
This sequence comes from Flavobacteriales bacterium, assembly GCA_038258985.1. Taxonomy (GTDB): domain Bacteria; phylum Bacteroidota; class Bacteroidia; order Flavobacteriales; family Flavobacteriaceae; genus Nonlabens. The sequence continues at coordinate 3,962 of JBBSPH010000054.1, read as the reverse complement.
GTTTTCCGCTTTCGCGAAAGCTAAATGGATTTCTATATCCTGTGTCTCTATTTTTGTTAGATATGTTGATAGTTCTGAAATCTCTGGAGTTTTTACCGACTTCAAAAGTTAAGATTACTGTAGGACAATGTGATGTTGTCGTATTTGTAAAAGATATCTTGACAATGATTCAGTAGGTTGATCTATTTGCTTTCGCCAAAGCGTGCTTTATCAAACATATATTGCGCTGTTAATTATTGCCTAATTCGCAATCCTTTCACAAAACGAAATTTCCTACTTGTTTAATTTCGGCTCTTTAACTAAATCAACAAAAATGAATAATATTGAAAATCTTTTTACTTATTCCGTAGGCCAGTTCGAGGCAGTCGATCACTTGCTTACAATGGGCGTAGGCGCTCACTTTGCCGCTTTGGTATTTTTCCTTGTGGTATCTCAATTTGTTGCTCCTAAATATAGGGTTGCTACTGCGCTTTCCTGTATTGTAATGGTCTCCTCAGGTTTGATTTTAAATAGTCAAGCAGGAATGTGGACAGATGTGTTTACTTATTCTGATGGTGCTTATAGGCTCCAAGATTTGACTTTTTCTAATGGTTTCCGTTATGTAAACTGGATGGTAACTATTCCTTGTCTACTTACGCAATTATTGATCGTACTTAATTTGAAAGGTAAGGAGCTATTTACTACCGCGACATGGTTGATACTTTCTGCATGGGGAATGATTATTACTGGTTATGTAGGTCAGTTGTATGAAGTTGATGATATGTCACAATTGATGGTATGGGGTGCAATTAGTACGGCATTCTTTGTAGTAATGAACTGGATCGTAGGAACTAAAATATTCAGAAATCGTGCTACAATGTTGGGCGGGACAAGCTCTACTATCTCTAAGGTATTCTGGTTGATGATGTTTGCATGGACACTTTATCCTATTGCTTATTTAGTACCTGCTTTCATGAATAACGCTGATGGTGTTGTGGTAAGACAATTATTATTTACGGTTGCAGATATTTCAAGTAAGATTATCTACGGTTTGATGATTACCTATATCGCAATACAGCAATCTGCTGCGGCTGGTTATGTTCCCGCACAACAAGCTTTGGGACGTATAGGTTTTGATAAAAAAGTAGCTTAGTTTGCTTAGTATCTTAAGAAGGATATATAATAGTATAGCGCTATTGCCGGCAGGCATAGCGCTATTTTTTGCTTTGGTAGCATTTGCTTTGATGGCGTTACCGATAGATGCTGGTGATATTCCAGAATTTTTGCAGTCCACTGTCATTACAGATAAGTCAGATGTTCAATTTGTATTGGCCTTTATCATTGGTGGTGTTTTTACACTCACCATTTTTAGTTACACGATGGTGATGAACGTGTTGAACCGTAGTATCAATAATTATTCACCGCGACTGATTCCTTTGATTCTTTCAGAAAAACATCATCAACTTATTTTAGGTTTTACTAGTGGAACGATTATCTATGCCATGATTTTATCAATCGCAGCTGCGAGTGATAACGTGTCAAAGTTTCCGCCATTGGGTGCGACGATCGGTATTTTGATGAGCATATTTTGTGTTTTTCTATTTATTTATTTTATTCATAGCGTATCCCAAGCCATACATATTAATTATATTCTTCAAAAAAGTTTTGACCGTTCAAAATCAAACCTTGAGAATCTAGGTGATTTAAAGGACATGATGCGAAAAAGGTCCGCTCCAGATACCACGGATTCATGGAATTCTATTACTACCGATGAATGTGGGTACATACAGTTACCTGATTACAAAAGCCTGCTTAAAAAAACAAAGGAGGAAAAATGTGATATTTACATTGTAGATATGCCTGGAATGTTTGTCTACGAGAATCAGACCTTGATTAAAACCAGTAAGTCCATCGAAAAGAACTGGGCTAGGAGAGAGAAGCATGTCTCTGTCGATATGCGGGTCCCGTTGGAGATGCATGAAACAGAAATCAAACATTTAGTGGAAGTTGCTGTAAAGGCTTCTTCTCCAGCTATTAATGATCTTGGCACTTCTCTCGCAGCAATTAGCTACTTGACACAACTGCTCATCCTGAGAACCAAAATACCAGAGCATTCCAGTTATACTATGGACGATGAGTATTATGTTTACGTGAAATGGATGTCGACAGCGCAGTTATCGCTTTTATGTTTTCAAGAGATGTGGGTTTATATGAATGAGGATCCGATTCTAATAATAGCAGTCGACGATGCGGTACATCGCCTTAAAGCTGCGGGTATAGACATTAATCTTTCATTAGTTAAGAAAATGCCATCTAGTTGATAAGTACGCCAATTAAATTATATAGCGTGATAGGGTTTTTAAGTGTTAGCCTAGTGGCTACATTTATTTTCTTACCAACTACGACTAATTTAATTCTAAAGTTATTGTTTGGATTACTTTGTACGGTTGGATTAGTTCATGGTGCAAACGATTATTATCTCATAAAAAAGGATAGAATAACTTCATGGAGTCTTCCTAAGTTTTTATCTATTTACCTTGGGATCATAGGATTGCTGCTGATCGTATTTTTATACCTTCCGATTGTTGCCTTGAATATTTTCGTGATTCTTGCCGCGTATCATTTTGGTGAGGAGCACATCCATCCTTGGGTTTTTACCAAAAGTCCAGCGATACATTTGCTGTGCTTGTTTTATGGGGCCGCTATTTTTGCATTACTCTTCTTAACGCATACCTCCCAGTTAGAACAACTATTTAAATCAAATGATTACGATGTGGACATCATATCTTGGAATTACCTTATGGTATTACCATTTATGGTGGTGCAGTTTATTTTAGTTTTCGGCAATGCACTTATGCAGAAGATAAGTTGGAAGGGTTTTGCAGTGTTGGAAGTTTCACTAGCATTGCTTTATCTCGTTTTTTTGAAAACCGATTTGCTCATAAGCTTTTTAATTTATTTCGTGTTGTGGCACAGTATTCCATCCGTTGTTTCACAGTTGAAGGATTTGAAATCGCAACATAAAACGGGCATCAAAGAATATTTTATCAATGCTCTGCCATTTTATCTACCCAGTCTAGCGGCCGTGGTAATTCTGCTCATTGTCTTGGGTGAAAGTAAGATCTCTTTACCTGTAGTTGTTATGATTAGCGCAGTGACCACTATACCTCATGTAATGGTATTTGCCTGGTTGAGGAAGTAGAAATTATTTACATAGCTCAAGAATAAGGGCTAATAACAGTCGACAAGGATGCTATAAAATAGGCTAAAAACAAAAAAGCCTCTCCGTATTGGAAAAGCTTCTCAAAAAGTAATCTATGATTACCTTCAAATCCCCAATTGTTTTAGGGGACACACAACTTGAATTGCACTACTATTTAAAGTAATTGCGGTCTGGACGGGACTGTAACCTTGTAGTATCAGCCCTGTCGCTGTAGCACTTCTGCCAAATATCTTCTTTTATGTTGACGATTTGTGACCGAATTCCCGAGGGTTATAGTTCAATTTATTTCGTCTGATGCAAAAGTAATAATTAAATGCATTTATACGCAACTAAAATGAAATGATTTTCTTCAAGTTAATTTTGTAGCTCCGAATAGCTAAGTTAGGTTTGGGAATATAATCTGATAGCGCTCTGCTTATTCCCTTGCATTTCGCAGAAAATGATGTAAACACTTTATTTCCAATACACTTAAAATTCTACTTCAATAGGATAAACAGTTTTCATAACTCGGTCAGCACATTGCCGCTCCATTTCGCCAAAAGCTGCATTCCGGGCAAAGAGCATTCCTAAATATATCTTGGACACAACTCCAAAGATTTTGACTTCCATTACGTTAACCCTGCCTGAAAAACGGCAGGGACACTCTATTCCCAGTATACATCTTTGAAGTTCAGTCAGTTTAACATCCTACTTGACCAGACAAATTCGTTTCCATAATCCGGTAAGCACATTCCCCTGCTTTTCGCGAAAAGCTACATTT
>JBBSPH010000053.1:0-12056 GCA_038258985.1 Flavobacteriales bacterium | reverse complement strand
GTTGTTTGCTCCATACGCATTCATCAACTGGTCAAAATTGCGTCCACCATCTTCAGAAACATTTACGTAGGTGAATACAGAGTAAACCCTGTTTTCATTACTAGGATCTACATAGATTTCAGAATAATAGAAGGGTCGATTACCTATATCGCTTTTATCATTAATCATTTTCCAATTAAAACCTCCATCGGTAGATTTATAGAGTGCATTTTTCTTTGCTTCTACAAGTGCATAAATCGTGTTGGGATCGCTGGGTGCGATGGCAACTCCTATGCGGCCTAACTCGCCTTTAGGCAAACCTTCATCCTCGCCCAATTTTTTCCAATTGTCTCCACCATCATGGGTAATGTATAGTCCAGAGCCCTCACCGCCAGATTTGAAAAACCAAGGATCGCGTTTGTGTTCCCACATCGCTGCAATCAGCTTATTGGGATTGTTGGGATCCATGACTAGATCTGCCGCTCCAGAACGATCATTAGTGTATAAAACTTTATTCCATGTTTTCCCACCATCCATTGTTTTGAATACGCCACGCTCGGGATGCTCTCCCCAGGGTGACCCGATGGCGCCAGCATATACGATATCAGGATTTGTGGGATCTATTACTACGCGGTGAATATGACTGGTCTTTTCCAGTCCCATGGATTTCCATGATTTACCACCATCCAGCGATTTAAAGATTCCGTAACCACCATTCAAGGAGTTACGCGGGTTTCCCTCGCCAGTTCCTACCCATACGACACTGGGATTGGATTGTTGAATCGCTACCGCACCTATAGAAGCAGTAACCTCATTCTCAAAAACTGGATCCCACTTGACTCCACCGCTAATAGATTTCCATAAGCCGCCACTGGCAGTACCAGCGTACATTACATCAGGATCATCAGTCACTACATCGACAGCCGTTACGCGACCAGACATGCCTCCGGGTCCTATGTTTCTCGGTTTCATTTCCTTGACCATGTCGAGGTCAAGTTTTTGGGCAAAGACTGTTAATGGCAGGATGAACAGCAGCAGTAAGGAAATTTTCTTCATGGAACTTGTTTAAGTCCTAAAGATAAGAATTGATTCCGCTTTAGCGAAAGCGAACTGACATCACTTTCTTGAAGTTGTAATACGAATTCACATATAAAATAGAAGATTTTGTGGATAAGTGGAGTCGAAGCTGTTGCTGAGCGAAGTGAAAGTCTGAAAACGAGCTCACATCAAGTTTACCTTGATTTCAATGAACTGAATTGATCAATCTTATATTTCAAATTCTTCCCTTTATTCATCTGATGGTTCAGAGCATCTGCTGAATTCAATCCATTGAGGCGTTTTGTAATTCGCTTTCGCGAAAGCGAACTCACATCAACTTTTCTGCATCAATCGATCAAATGTCTCCATGGCAGAGTGCACTGCGCCCTCCATATATCCCGCGAGGTGCGCACTGGTCTCAGAACCAGCCATCCATAAACTACCGTTATTAAATGTGCTGCGTAACAATGGGTGACCGTTATTTTGATGTGGCGCTAGGGAATGTGCTGGGTCTGGATTAGTGAACGGGTCTGTGTTCCATTGCAATTCTTCATAGGAAACCTGCGCTAGCGCATCTTTTCCAAATAATTGTTCAAGTTGCCGATTTACTGCTTCGTGCCGTTCTTCAGGAGTGTAGGTATTAAGTTGCGGGTGCAGGAAACCCATGAGCGCAAACCGATCCTGTTCCTCGTTTGAATAATCGTAAAGCTCCGTAATCGCACCAGCGTTGCTAAACGCAGTAGCGGGCATCTCTCTAGTTTTCCAAAATGCCGTACGATACCCACACCCAAACTTTATACTGTCCTCTATCCAGGTTTGGGTGTCCTGAGCAACTTTTTTGTAATCTTCAGGAAGCTGTGGACTAAACTTAATTTTTGCAGTGGCTACCGCAGGAGGCAAGCAACAAATAACTATCTCAGAGGTAAATTTACATTTTGTAGTTTGAATCTCATAGTTGTTATTCTCATACGTTATTGATGTTACAATGGTATTCAGGTGCAACTGATCTGATTCCAACTGAGAAGCAAGCGATAGAGCAAGGTTGGTTGATCCACCTTTCATCCTATAGCTTACTTGCGGTTGTGGCGGCATGGACATTTGTTGAAAAGGAATCTGACTATTTTGCCGATACCATACTGATTCGCCTATTTCTTGCGGAAATACGGGTATACTCAAATCAATGAGTAACTGCTTGAGCTTTGGGTTATAATCCCATAACCAGGCAGCTCCCAAATCAATAGGAATATGGTTGCCCGACATTTTAGTAAAAAGACGACCACCCAAGCGGTTTTTTGCTTCAAGGATATTGCTACCAATGCCTTGCTGGCGCAGTAAGTAGGCCAGTGTTAATCCGGTCAGGCCAGCGCCAATAATGGTATATTTTGAATGCATAAAAAAGCCTTTGGAGTTGTCCAAAGGCATCAAAGATAAGTTTAGAATAACCGCCTACCGCGATGGCAGCACTACATCTTCTTTCCACATTTCATTCCCTAACAACTTAAAGGAATTACTTCCAGAAAATTCTCTGTCCGGAGTTATTGCAGCCGGTGGTTGATTAAACCTACCATTAATGCTAATGTCGTTGAGGCACAGACTAAGTAAGGGTTCTGATGGATCACCCAAAATACCCAAGTTTCCAAAATTCTCTCGTTGTCTTATATCTGGTGCAAGTCCATCGAAATAATCACTTCTCCCCACGCTGTTTAAACTCTTAAGTACCAGAGGTTGCATAGCATATCTATGTGCTGGATTTGCGGTTGCTCTTGTAAAGTCTTCGCTATCATATAATGTAATGCTCGCCTGGAATTTACCTGCGGTAAAATCACCCACCTGTACTACATTGATGTATGGATCGAGTGAGTTGATAACCAACTCACTCGCACTTGCACTGCTCGAGGTAGTGATCACGTGAAGTTTTGGGAGGTTTAGCTTATTAAGCAATGCACCACCGAAGGTGTTATTTCTAAAATTATTCACTAAACGATCTGGATCGTTTGCTTGTAAGAAAGCTTGAACATCGGGATTCCATTGCTCGGTTGAAAAAACATCGGTAGGTGGGTTGCCCGCTATCAGGCTACCTAGAGTGATCGCTGTATTTACAGATCCGCCACCATTGTAACGCAGGTCAAGAACCAAATGTGTTATTCCCTGTGCCTTAAAGTCTGCAAAAACGGCATTGAGGTCATCATCAAATTGTCTCAAAAAGCTATTATAGAGTAGGTAGCCCACTTTGGCAGTACCTAAATCTATCACTTTACTCACCAATATAGGATCTTCTTGCGTCTGCGCCTTGGTAAGCGTTATACTCGTACCGTTGTTCACTGGATTTCCGCTGTTGAAACTCGCTAGGCCGATGGTGTAGGTATTTTGAGCAATAAGCGTACGCACATTTGCGGTAGTTAGTGGGATACCGTTGATTTGATTGAAAATTTGACCTCTCATTACGCCTTGCGTTGAAGCGCTACTATTGGGCAATACATAACGAACGTACCCAAAGACATTATTCGAATTATCGGCATAGCGTACCAGACCGAATTCCATACCGTTGTTCAATCCTTGACCGGACAAAGCTTGCTCCAATGCCAGATAATTATTGAAAATAACACTGAAACGATCTGTTTCTGAACGGTCAAAAACTAGTGATTCAAAAAAATCTTCTGGTGGGCTGAAGGGTGCGTGGAAATTTTCTAGCTCGCCTTGCGTTTCAAAACGATTATCATCCAGCACGGGAACATCTGCCTTATAAAGATAAAAGGCATTCATCCCTCGGTAGATAAAATTCTTTATAGTAACATCACTGGCTAATTGATCGTCATTATCCTGTGCGCACGAACTGATCAATACTACAGTGAATAGGGCAAAGAAGCAGAGTTTAAAACTTTTCATAAGGAGATTTTCTTCGGGAATTTAAAAGTAGGCAATATTACAAAACAAGCGATGAAATGCTGTTCATACTTAAAGCATACGCAGCATCCCGTCCCGTGGTTTCAGATTAAAACATAAACCGTGCTAGATTGGCAAATCGATAAATTTGATTCTATTTGTAACATAAGACAACCCTGCTCGTCATGATATTAGAACCAAGTTGATGAACCAACCCAACTTTATAGCAACTTTTCAGCAAGTACAAAAAAACATGTATGCATTGTCCCGCAGGCTTTTAACTTCTCATGAAGAAGCTGCAGATGCCGTACAGGAAACTATGTTGAAATTGTGGGAAAAGCGCAAGTCACTGGAAAAAATAGCGAATAAGGAGGCCTATGCCATGCAAATGGTAAAGAACTATTCACTTGATCGATTGAAAAGCAAGCAGGCCAGCCATCTTAAGATCGTGCATTCAAATTATGAGTCGACAGATCTAAACGCTCAAGATTCACTGGAACGCAACACACAGGTGGCAATGGTTCAAAAGGCAATAAATGAGTTGCCAGAAAATTATAAAACAGTAATTGATCTTAGAGATATTCAAGGATTTGATTACGAGGCGATTGAAATTATTATGGAAATGAAATCCACGGCAGTAAGGGTGGTTTTAAGCAGGGCACGCAAGCTGCTTAAAAAGAGAATGGAAGAACAGTATAAAGCGGACATGGCATGAACGAGTTATTGAACAAATTTTGGGAGGGCGAGACATCCCTTAAAGAAGAACAGCAATTGAAGGATTATTTCAAGAGCACCCATATTGCTGCCGCACACGAGCAGTACCGTGATCTCTTCAATAGTCTTGAAATGGAAAGTAGTAGTGAGGTTGATGCTTTTGACGCTTTCGCGAAAGTGAAATCCCAACAGTCTCAAAACAACAGCTTCAAACGCAGAACCTGGACCAGCATTGCGGTCGCTGCTGGAGTTGCCGGCATGGTTGCGGTAGGTTCAGGATATTTTATGCAGGAGCCCGTAGAAGATCTAGGAACCTATGAAACACCAGAAGAGGCCTATGCCGCCACGGTAGAAGCCTTGCAAATGGTTTCCACCCGATTCAATCAAGGAAAAAATAACTTACAACCTGTCACCGAAATAGAAAAGCAGACCCTTCAGGTCTTTAACCTTAATAATCTCTAATAAAAAACAATGAAAAAGCTAATTTATATTACCCTGTTTATGGTTACTGCCATAACTACCGCCCAGAATTTTGATGAAGTCGGCAACCTGTCCCATGTATCGGAAACACGGGTTACTGGAGCAATGTTTAAAATGATCTCGGGTATTGACATTGACGATCCAGAATTTGCCGAGTTGATGAAAACCGTGGATAATTTGAAAGACCTGCGCGTTTATGCAACAGATGATAAAGGTTCTGCCGTTAAAATGAAGAGTTTTGCAGATGGTTTTGTAATCAAAAACAACATGGATCTATTGATGAGCGTTAAAGAAGACGGTCAACGGTTTACGTTTCACGTTAAGAAAGGAAATACAGAAACAAAGGTCAAGGAACTCGTGATGTATATTGACGGGCTGGAAGATAAAGCAGCGAGCGCCGTATTTCTGGTAATTACGGGTGATTTGGACTTGAACCAAATCGCTAAGATCACACAAAAAATGAACCTTCCTGGTCAAAAACAGATGAAGGAAGCTACCCAGAAGAAGTAATTAAACTTATTAAACAGCCAAATAACTACACCATGAACAAACTAATTTTAAAGGTCATTGCGATCTCATTGACCTCCGTATTATTTCTCACTTCCTGCGACAATAAGGAAACCCTGCAAGACTTTTATGTAGCGCATAATGATGAGCCAGGTTTTGTTTCTACCTCGATTCCTAAAACTATTTTGGGTATCGATGCGAGCCAGTTGACTACAGAATCTGCTGCGGCCTACAATTCGATCAATAAAGTGAGTGTGCTTGCTTTGCCTTTAAATGAGGAAAACAAGGAAATATATACCACAGAATCGGCAAAGTTGGATCAGATTTTAGGAGATGAGAAGTATGAACTGTTGATGTCCCACAATGCAGACGGCATGAAAGTCAAAATGGTTTATGATGGTAGTCAAGAAGCGGTGAATGAGATCATTGTATATGGAAAGTCCGACCAGATGGGCTTCGGCGTTGCGCGGGTGATGGGTGATAACATGAATATGGGCGCGATCATGACCATGATGCAGGAACTGGAGAAACAGAACATTAATACCGCTGGTATCGAGACAATTCTGGGCGGTATGGGAATGCCTTCTAGCACCATGACGATCGATCCACAGTAATATTTGTTTGTTGAAAAAATTTTTGAGTTCGCTTTCGCGAAAGCGAAAAAGCTACAAATCAGTTGCATAAAAGTCTTTTGCCGCACTAGGTGAGAGGCTTTTTTGTTTCAGGGCTATCGCCGCATTTGAAGGAGAAGAATCCTATATTTGCAGCCGCTAAAAAATCATGATATGAAAGCTGGAATCGTAGGCTTACCCAATGTCGGAAAATCCACTTTATTTAATTGCCTTTCCAATGCCAAGGCGCAAAGTGCAAACTTTCCGTTTTGTACCATCGAGCCTAATGTAGGAGTCGTCAATGTCCCGGATCCACGATTGAAGAAGTTGGAAGAACTGGTAAATCCAGAACGAGTTGTTCCCGCGACCGTAGAGATTGTTGATATTGCTGGACTTGTGAAAGGTGCGAGCAAGGGAGAAGGTCTAGGCAATCAATTCTTAGGGAATATACGTGAGACAGATGCTATTATCCACGTTTTGCGCTGTTTTGAGAATGATAACATCGTACACGTCGATGGTAATGTCAATCCGATTAGGGATAAGGAAACGATAGATATAGAACTACAATTGAAAGATCTGGAAACGGTCGACAAGAAACTAGAGAAAGTCAAGAAAGCAGCGCGTACCGGTAATAAAGATGCCATGCGGGAAGATGAGGTGTTATCTGCCGTTAAAAAAGCACTAGAATCTGGGAAATCTGTACGTGCGGTTGATATGGATGATAAGCTAAGAGCAGAGTTTATCAAGCCACTACAATTCATCACAGACAAACCCGTATTATATCTATGCAACGTTAATGACGATGCCGCAGTTACTGGAAACGCTTACGTGGAACAAGTTCGTGAGTTGGTTAAGGATGAAAATGCAGAAGTCTTGGTTTTGGCCGTTGGAACCGAAGCAGATATAACTGAGTTGGAAAGCTATGAGGAACGTAAGGAATTTCTAGCTGACATGGGATTGGACGAGCCAGGTAGCGCAAAATTGATCCGGTCTGCCTACAAATTGTTGAACCAAGAAACCTATTTTACGGCAGGAGTAAAGGAAGTCCGTGCGTGGACGATCAACGCTGGTGCGACAGGACCGCAGGCCGCAGGCGTTATACATAGTGATTTTGAAAAAGGTTTTATCCGTGCTGAGGTTATTAAGTATGATACTTATGTGCAGTACGGATCAGAACAAAAGGTGAAGGAAGCAGGTAAATTGAAAGTAGAAGGTAAGGAGTATATCGTACAGGATGGAGATATCATGCACTTCTTGTTCAATGTCTAGGGAATAGATATATTTGCCGCCGCTCAAAGCGGAAAATTATCGGGATGTGGTGCAGTCTGGTAGCATGCACGGCTGGGGGCCGTGTGGTCGCAGGTTCAAATCCTGTCATCCCGACAGAAGTCATCATCAAATGGCATCAAAAACCTTGTAAATCTATGGATTTGCAAGGTTTTTTAGCTTTATAGCTCTCAATTCACTATGTGAAGTCATTTGGTTAATTGTGTAATTAAGTAATTTTTTCTCGTTGCTTCGCGTCATCTTTATTTCTACGTACTACTCTTTAAATTGTCTTTAGATTTTTACGATAGCTTTGATATATTAATCCAACAGGAATGAAATACCTTATTGCCGAGGATGAAAAGGAGTTGAGACAATCTATTGCTCAATATTTGAGTAGAGAGGCTAATATTTGTGAAACAGCATCTGATTATCACGAGGCTTACGAAAAGCTAGAGTTGTATGAATATGATATCGTTATTCTTGATATCAACTTAGTTACGGGTAGTGGTTTAGAGCTTCTTAAAAGATTGAAACAGCAGCGTAAAAAATGCGGTGTTATCATCATATCGGCTAACAGTTCTTTGGATAACAAATTAGAAGGATTAGATCTGGGAGCTGATGATTACATCACAAAACCGTTTCATCTTGCAGAACTTAACTCTCGCGTGAAGGCAGTTTTACGTAGGGGCCAGTTTGGTGGTGAAGATTCTATTAGTTTTGAAGAAATTCGAATAGATACCGTAGCTCGCAGTGCTTATGTAAATGAAAAACCTATTACGCTTACGCGAAAGGAATATGATCTACTTTTATTCTTTATCACAAATCAAAACCGAGTTTTATCCAAGGCTATCATTGCAGAGCACCTTTGGGGAGATGACAGTGATTTGTTAGATAACTTTGACTTCATCTATGTGCATATCAACAACTTGAGAAAGAAGCTGACAAAGGAAGGCGCAAAATACATACAGACCGCTTATGGGAGTGGTTACAAATTCATGGCAAATTAAAAATTCACAACCAGATAAAACGCGACTGCTTAGAAAAGCTTCAACGACCTTTCTGATTACCGCAATGATACTCATGTCATTGTCAGCGGCAGCCTTATTTTTTTATACCAAAGCACTGCTTAGAAGCGAGATTGATGAAGAATTGTATTCCAATAAAGATCGAGTTGAAAGACTTCTAATCCAGGATCAAACCATAAAAGGTATTCCACCAATAATGGAAGTGGAATTAGCGCCTAGGGCAGAACCACTTACCTTGAATGATACATTAATTTATGATCCCTTGCAGGATGAGGTGGAACTATTTGAACAATTATCAGAGACTAAGGAAATTAACGGTCAACATTACCGCATTACCGTGAGAGCTATGGTAATAGAGAGCGAGGATATCCTATTCGCTATTGTTTTTACATTTATCGCTATTATATTTCTTGCATTTGTATTTCTATTCTACCTCAATAAATCGCGAAACGAAAAACTCTGGAAACCGTTCTTTGTAAATCTAGAGCGGATTAAAAATTTCTCAATAAAATCAGGCGATCCCATCACTTTTGTAGATTCTGAAATATTGGAATTCCATGAACTTAACAGGGAGATGGAATCTTTGACAAAAAAAATACAGATCGACTACCGCAATTTAAAACAGTTTACTGAAGATGTGTCTCATGAGATGCAGACGCCACTAGCTATTATGCAAGCAAAAATTGATACCCTAATCAATGACGAGCACCTTACCGAGGAGCAGTTTACAAAGTTCTCTTCTTTACAGGAAGACATCCAGCGATTGAAGCAGCTCAACAAAAAACTGATTTTGCTGGCTAAGATTGACAACAACCAATTTACAGCAACCTCTCCTATATTCTTCAATCAACTTATAGAAGAATCGGTGGTGAACTTTAGGGATTTGACATCAGTTCCCATTCAGATCAAGCAGGATAAGAGTTTAAAGGTCGAGATGGATAGGTCATTGGCATTTGTGCTCATAAATAACCTTATATCTAACGCCGTAAAACACAGTACTGAAGAGTATCCAATAGAGATCAAGATACTTGATGATAGATTGCAAGTCCAAAACCACGGTACTTTTGCTTTAGCAAAACCAGACCAAATATTCAAGAGGTTTTACAAAGAAAGCGAGCACCAAGACTCCACTGGTTTGGGATTATCTATTGTCAAAAAGATATGTGACTATTACGGGTTTATACCATCATATCGCTTTCGCGAAAGCGAACATATTTTTACTATAAGCTTCCAAAATCCAACTTTAGATTCTCTTTAGACGCTCCATCTAGATTTGCCATCTTTTAGCATTGTTTACTAACATACTAGAAGATTTTAAATGCATAGATTAGATAGTTTTATTGGACAGCCATACCGCTGGGGTAAATTATACCTTGTAGCCATTACCGTGCTTATTTGTTCTAGCTGCGTGACAACTAGATTTGATGAATCCTACATCACCCAATCTATTGAGAAACTAAGCGATTACGGTGCAGGCCGTGAGGGATCATCTACTAATTTACAAATACCTGATAATGTAAATCTCTACGATGGACTGTCAGAGGATGAGGCGGTTTCACTCGCGCTCTACAACAATGCCCAGTTCCAGACGGATCTACTAGATTTATCCATCGCAAATGCAGACCTGGTCACTGCAGGACAACTACCCAATCCATTACTTTCCATTATTTTACCTACAGGAACCGATCCTTTAAAAGGAACCCTTAATCTGGGTATTGATGCGTTATGGCAGCGACCAGCAAGAGTACGCGCTGCCCATCAAGAATCAGAACGCACTGCACTAGTTTTAGTAAATAAAGGATTACAGCTTATACGTGATACTAAAATTGCTTACGCAAATAATCAAATAGCAAATCAACTCGTGTCCGTAGGTTCACAAAATATCGAACTTCGTGGACAATTGGCACAGATTGTTTACAAGCAATATGAGGCAGGAGAATTAAGCGAGATGGAGGCCTCGTTAGCAATTTCGGACAGTACTATAGCGAGACAAGACATCATTCGTGCCGCAAATACGGCCCAATTATCACAACTCCAATTAATGCTTATAACTGGTCTAGACTCCATTCCCAAAGGCCTAGAGGTTAAAAAATCAAAACCGAGTGCTACAACTGTGGTAGGATTGGAAAGGTTGTTGGATACCGCTTTCGCGAAAAGAACTGATCTAAAGGCCGCCCAACTAGCTATTGAAGCTAAAGGAAGTCAATTAGGGTGGGAAAAATCCAAGATCGTTTCATTGATGGGAATTCTAAGCGCGAGACGTGAAAACGGAGAATTATTTATAGGACCAGGAGTCAATCTCGGTGTACCCATTTTTAATTGGAATCAAGGAAATATTCAACGGAAAAATGCTGAAATGAAACAGGCAGCGTGGCAATATGTACTGACAAAAAGAACGGTAAGACTGGAGGTTAACCAGGCACACGCAACTTATAACAATGCGTTACTCAATGCGCAACTTTGGGAAAGTAATGTACTAGCCATGGATAAAGTTCCAGAACAAGCAAGGAAAGCTTTTGAAGCAGGCGAGGTGCCCTATTTATTTTATCTGGAAACATTAAGAAGGTTTACAGAGTACCAATTGCGCAGTGCAGATGCTGCAGCTGCATTATCGATTGCAGCAGCAAACCTTAATTATGCCGTTGGCGTCAAACAACTTTAAATAATGAAACAAATAATCATCATATTTCTTTTAATAGCTGGGACAATTTCCTGTACTAAGGACAAAGAAGAAAAAATGAAACCAGCGGAAGTGACGGCTCCAATAAACGAATCTGAATTAACTACTATACGGTTGACAGATCAAGCCATATCGAGGCTAGGGATAGAAGTGTATACGGTCAATGAAAAAGAACTAGGCGAAGTTTTGAAAACTGGAGGTCAAGCCATGGCAGCACCATGGAATGCAGCATCTATTGTTTCTCCATTGCAAGGAACCCTTGTGGTATCTGCAGGGCAGGAACCACAGCCAGGTAAATCTGTCAAGAAAGGGCAAGTATTGTATCGTGTAGTGATTCTACCTGCAGAAAAGGATCTTGTAAGCGTGCGTCAGGAAGTTACAGCGAGATCTTCACAATTAGAAAATGCCAAAACACAGGCCAAACGTATCTCTGGATTACTCGAGGACGGCGCCGTTAGCGTAAAGCAGAAAGAGCTGGCGCAGGATAATCTCGCGCAGGCACAACAACTATTTAATGACGCTCAAGCGAGGTATAATTTATTACGAAATGGTAGTTCTGGAGGTGTAGGTAATAATGCAGCTTATGCTATTGAGGCGCCTATGGATGGTATAATCCAACAGGTTTATGTAGGTACTGGACAGATAGTAACGGCAGGAATGCCCATTATTGATATTGCTTCTATTTCACCACTATGGATCAAGGTTCCTATTTATTCAGGCGATATTGGAAGTATTTCAAACGCCAAAACGGCAACCATACAAAAGTTAGGTAACAATGGGTCTAGTACAAGTGTAGAAGCAACGCTGGCATCATCTCCAGTAACTACAAACGGCTCATCTTTGACAGATGTATATTATAAAATCGATAAT
>JBBSPH010000052.1:0-12110 GCA_038258985.1 Flavobacteriales bacterium | reverse complement strand
CCAAATATTGAGTGACGCGTTCCAATAGATTATCAAAATCCTTTTTGTTGAATGGAATGTTGATGTTTCCCCACCATACTTTATCCTCAGTGATGGAATCTTTCACAATAAACCTGTCCAGTGGCGATCTACCTGTAAACTCTCCAGTGTGGATAGCTAGGGTTCCATTGGCGGTTTCCTTGCCTCCAAAATCCTTAACAGAAAGATCCTGAAGTTCTTCCGGTGAGAGTTGATAATTGATTTTAGAATTTTTGATTCCGTAGTTTTCTAGCGAAATCGTTTGCGTAGCTAAAGCTTTTGCCTCCATAAATTTGAAATAATTCTATTTGCGTTGCAAAAATAGAGATGTTCCATGCTGTTTACCAATTATTCTAGCCTTTAAATCGCGCTATTTTAATAATTCCATAAATCCAGCCAGAAATTAGTAGTAGACCGCCTATAGGGGTAATTGGACCTAAAAAACGTAATTCAATTCCAGTTATTGCTGTTGTGGTTAGCAAATAAATAGTTAAAGAAAATAAAATTGTACCTAACATAAACAACCACCATAAAACTTTCTTCTGACCAGGATTGAGCGCTTTAACTTGTGAAAACACGAGTAGGGCTAGGCCATGGTAGATCTGATACCGCACTCCCGTTTGGAAACTATCCAGTTGATCTGCATTGAGATAGTTTTCCAATGAATGAGCTGCCATCGCGCCCAGACTAACGGCAATCAACATTAATACACTACCGGTTATCAATAACTTCTTTTCCATGAACTCGTTTTTGTGGTGTTAGAATTCTAACTTGGGCTAAAATTACGATAGCCATGCGAAACCTGTTGATCATCGGTGCCGGAAAATCTACCGGCGTACTGGTAGATTATCTCCTAGAAAAATCTGAGTCAGAAAAACTACTACTCACCATTGCAGACAAGGATCTTTCCAGTGCACAGCATTTGTGCAATAATCATTCACACGCAACTGCGATTGAATTGGATATTTTCAACGCTAGCGCCAGAAAGGCTGAGCTTAAAAAAGCAGATTTGGTGATTTCCATGTTGCCGGCCCGTTTTCATATAGAAGTGGCTAGGGATTGTGTTAAGCTAGGAATATCAATGGTGACGGCCAGTTATGTAAGTCCAGAAATGCAAGAATTGGATGAACAAGCAAAAGGCAAGAAACTAGTTCTTATGAACGAGATAGGTGTAGACCCTGGCGTTGACCATATGAGCGCCATGAAAGTGATCGATCGTATACGAGAAGATGGCGGGAAGATGATTTTGTTTGAGTCCTTTACGGGCGGGCTGGTTGCTCCAGAAAATGACGATAATTTATGGAACTATAAATTTACTTGGAATCCTCGCAACGTCGTTACCGCCGGTCAAGGCGGTGCTGCCAAATTCATTCAAGAAGGAAAATTCAAATACATTCCCTATCATCGATTGTTCCGCAGGACAGAGTTTCTGGATATCGATGGCTACGGGCGCTTTGAAGCGCTGGCAAACAGAAACAGTCTAAGATACATGGAAATCTATGGCCTTGACAATGTCCTGACACTTTACCGTGGCACCATGCGCCGCGTGGGTTTTAGCAAGGCGTGGAATATGTTTGTACAATTAGGAATGACTGACGACACTTATCAGTTGGACGATTCAAGAGACATGAGCTACCGGGAGTTTGTCAATAGTTTCCTGCCCTACTCGCCCACCGATAGTGTGGAACTCAAGATGCGTCTGGAACTAAAAATAGATCAGGACGACCTTATGTGGAGTAAGCTGGAGGAGTTGGACCTATTCAATCCAGTTAAAAAAATAGGCCTTGACAAAGCCACACCGGCAGAAGCTTTGCAGAAAATCCTGGAGGACAAATGGACATTACAACCTGGTGAAAAAGACATGATCGTGATGTACCACAAATTCGGATACGAGATGAATGGCGAGCAAAAACAGATTGACAGTACCATGGTTTGTTTAGGTGATGGTCACCGGCAAACAGCGATGGCTAAAACCGTCGGTTTACCTGTTGCCATGGCTGCGCTGCGCATACTCAATGGACAAATCACAACCTATGGAGTGCAAATTCCTATTTTGAAGGAGATCTACGAACCTATCTTAAAGGAACTAGAATCGTTTGATATTCGCTTTCGCGAAAGCGAAACTCGCTATTTAGGGTACAACGCATTACATCGCTAGCGCCTGCGTAGGAACATTGAAATAAAATACAATAAGGTAGCCAGCGAACCAATGGCAGCTACCAGGTAGGTTCTTGCTGCCCACTTTAGGGCATCTTTGGCACCAGCGTGTTCCTCGGCGGTGAGCATATTTTCATTTTCTAACCAGGCTAGTGCGCGGTTACTCGCATCATACTCGACAGGAAGGGTAATAAAAGCAAATAGGGTTCCCATCCCGTACATGATAATTCCCAAAAGCAACACATAATTCCCGAAAGCACTACTGGCTGCCAGCGCCAGCCCACCAATCAATACCCATTGGGAATATTTTGAGGCGATACTTACCACCGGTACAAGTTTTGACCTCATTCCCAACCAAGAATATGCTGTGGCATGTTGTACAGCGTGACCACATTCATGCGCAGCAACAGCCGCGGCTGCCGCGTTTTGCTGGGAATACACCGGCTCGCTAAGATTAACTGTTCTATCAGAGGGATTATAATGATCTGTCAATTGGCCTTGTACGGAGATTACTCTCACGTCTGTAATTCCATTATCTGCCAGCATTTTTTGGGCAATCTGCGCACCAGTCATTCCATTGCGCAAATGGATCTGGGAATAGTTCTTGAATTTCGATTTTAGCTTGTTGCTCACAAAGGCACTTATCAAAAAAACTAATCCCGCAATTATATAATATCCTATCATAACTTGATCTTGAAAAAAACCTATTCCTATTTCTACCCTAATTACCTACTATCAAAATTTATTACCTATCAAAGCCCCAGTTCATCAAATCTGTGCGTATCCCAAAATTGAACCAGGTTGTCGTCGCATCGCGAACAACTGCATTATCAATATCTGGGCTTATATTCCTGTAGATAAATTGTCCATAGACCTTAAGGTTACTCGCAGGATTGATGAGATATCCAGCTTCCAACTCTCCATAAAGGAAGGGTGCATTGTTGCCCTGACCTATCTCGTTACCGTTGTCAGAAATACGGTCGTCTTCAGTTCTATAAATGTTACCGCCATAGTAAGCGTTGTCGCCGTTTGATAAAACATCAAAACCTCGCTCGCCCACTATACCTTTTGCTATACCATACCATCTATCCTTCGTGTAGCGTGCGATGAGAATAGCCTCATAAAAACTAGCTCCCCAGGGATGCGCCAGTGCCTGGTTGGTATTTCCATAATTGAGCACCACCGTGTTGTGGCTATAAGTATAAGGCCGTACCCGGTTATACTCTGCCTGTAGCATCAAGTTGGGAACGGTAAATGCATTTTGGTATTTGATACCTAGTTGATACCCACTCTTGTTTTGGTAGCTCCCGTTACCGCTAGTGACAGATTCTGATGCAAATTCATCGAGCACTAATTGTCCATAACCTGTCACTTGATCACTAAATTTGTATTTGATCGTCGCTCCCAATAATGCATTACCGCCTCGAGAACCTGTTTCCAATTCTACCGTTTGATAAAAAATCACCGGGTTCAGATAATTAAAATCAAATCCACGTCCATTATCATCCTGCCATAAAACGCTTTCAAACAAACCAAGCGTCAACCGCCTGGTAGCGTTCCAGCTTAGATAGTGATGCACCATATATTTAGTCCTGAACGAATCGTCAGCTGTAACCTCTGGCCGTACATCCCGCAGTGACGTATAAAGGACGGTGTAATCGAGCTTCCAGAATTTGGCATTTACTTTGACATAAGGGAAAGGCTGGGAATTATCGCTCAAAACCAACGATCGGTAGCCATCTCCTATAAAATGTTGTCCATGACCCAATTGTAAATTGAAGTATTTGCTGGGTCTGTAATTGATGTAACCTGTTGCCACTGGATAATCATAGATATTCTCGCCGCCATCCTCTGCAATTCCGCGACCTGGAACTACCCCTGGATTCCCGCCATCTGGAGCGCGTTGGGTTATCTCACGATTGAAATATTCCGCAAATCTTCCTTGGGATTCTTGTATAGTTGCCCCAAAAGTGAGCTGTTTTCCGATCCCTCCATTTAAAGCAACTAGCCTAGTATTATTAAATGTGTTGACGTCCTCGCCAGTATCCTTCCCTAGCTGTAAATCCACACCTGGATCTACCACAAACCAGTAATCCTCTCCAGCTACCTCAAAAAAATGTTCGTTCCATAGTTTGCGACCGAACCATGTGTTGGACTCCTTGAGCAGGCTTGAGCGCTCTTCGGCTAGGTCAAAATAATCAATCACATAGTCAAACGAGTAAGGCTTAACGGCGGTATGCGCGTTGCTGCCCACACGATTCATTGCGGCTTCATACCTATGGTATCTTTGGTAAGAAAAGGGTATCAAGGCATTTGATCTTAACTCCTGGCCATTGTAGCCGTTTGATTTTATGGTATCGTAGTTATTGTTTGCTTTCGCGAAAGCGAGATCCGTCAAATCATTTTGCTCGACTAGGTTTTTCTCTTCCAGTACATCATCAATGCGGGTAAAACTGCCACCAGCGACCATTGGTACTTGAAAGTTTACGATAAACTGCATGTATGTAGGATTGCCATTATACGTTGCCGGGATGATGACCGGTAGCTGTGTAAACGCGGTGTCAAGCGCACTTTTAACTTCGGCAAAAGGAGCATCAAATAAAATAGGAATAAACTTACCATCGCGATCTACCTCAAATCGCAAGGTTGCGCGAGCGAGCGCCTCTACAATTTTTGGATGCTCGTAAACGCTAAATAATTCTTGATACAACTGGTCATAAAAGCAAGAGGCAAGCGTCACATCTTTACTGTTGGCACATTCAGGAAATGCAGGGAACTGCTCCAGCGATGTCTGGGCGGTTGATAGTAGACTACAAAATAAAGCTGCGACAGCTATTTTAATTCTCATATATAATTGATAACCGCGATAAATATACTGGTTTTAGGAGGTGGAACGCAAAAATGCCCTTGACATTGTCAAGGGCATTTTACACAATTGATTTTTTAGTTATTGCACCTTAAAATATATAGGCAACGCATAGGTCGTGTTTACAACAGCGCCATCAAATTTTCCTGGTTTCATTTGTGGCAATCCGGCGATCAGTTGTCGTGCTTCTTTCTCCAGTGCAGGATTGGGTGCGCGCACTTGAATATCTTTAGGATAGCCATCTGTCCCGATGGTGAATAACACCGTAATAGCCACAACGTCTTTACCATTAACACTGTTCGCCAGACTAGTATCGAACTTACGCTGAATGTACCTGCCCATCTTTTCATTGAGGCAGGATATGCGTTCTTCACTATCCAGACTACTGCTACACCCAGGGAACAAAGGAACCTCAGAAACCGATTTTACGTTGAAGTTAGACGGTTTAGACAGAACTGGATCTTTGATTGGCGTGTCAGAAATTGGCTTATCATTGATGGGTTGATCTACCGTTACTGGTGTGGGATCTTCTACAGGATCGAGCACGTCATCTTCAATAATAATTGGTGCTTTATCCTTGTTGATAATTTTGGTCGGTGTTATGGGTTTAGGTGATTCTTTTTTTTTGGGCTCGATAACAGGTTGTGGTTTTTCAATCCGGTACTGGTCCATGTTTACCTCCATCGCCATTTCCTTATTGGGAAACAACGGGTAACTAGTTTCCCTGATGGGCGTTTGCAATTCCAGAATCACAAAAGCTACCAAAATCATGGCGGTAACTCCTAACAGGAAATTGAGTAATGGGCTTGCTTTGACATTGATCGACTTTTTGTCGAGTCTGTTGCCAGTAGTTGATGTTGCAGCATCAGACTTAGGTTTGAGAGTTCTCATAATAAATGGTTTTATGTTATGTAAAACCATTTTCAAAAAACATACCATAAAAAAATCCGCTAGAGCGATGCTCCAGCGGATTTTATAAAATTATAGTTTATAGTTAATCCTGTACGTCAAATATAATAGGCAAACCGTAAATTACATTAACTGGTTTCCCACGTTGTTTTCCAGGAGTCATTTTTGGCAACTTATTGATGACACGTGCAGCTTCAACTTGAAGCTTAGGATCTTTAGCTCTTGATTGAACTCCTACAACGTTTCCTGTTTTATCAATTTTAAACTGTACACTAATGGTTTGCTTACCAGTAAGCCCCAATTCATTTGCAAGTCCAGTATTAAAATTCTTGTTTACGAAACGCGTGATTTTCTCTTGCATACAATCTCTACGATCGTTGTTGTTCTTCTCACCTTCACATCCAGGATAAACTGGTACATTCTCGATAATCGCAAAAGGAACATCTGCAATTACTTCTTCGGTTGCAAATTTCTCTGTTGAGACTTCAGCTACCTCAACGATTTCTTCTTTTTCGTCAGTTTCGGTATCTTGAATAATAACTTCTTCTATTTCTACCTCATCCTCCACAACCTTAATAACTTCAGGCGCTGGTGGCGGTGGCGGTGGCGGTGGCGGTGAATTCAACATCTGCGTAATCGGCACATCTTCTTCTTCGATCTGCATTTGCATGACTTCAAATACCTCTTCAGTTTCCACTTCTTTAGTTTCAAACTCGAGACCCTGCCAAGAAAGTAATAACATAAATGCTAAACCCATAAGGGCATAGACGGTAATGTTTTTACGCAAGTCTGCTTTTTCTGATTTTTTGGTTTCCATAATAGGATTGCTTTAAAGGCTAAAAATATGTAAATAGAAGTTCAAATGAAAGATAAATTTAATTATCTGTTGAAATAAACTTTGGCAACAGCCATAAAAATAGAGTTGCAATTATAATGCCAGCAGTATTTGCTACCATGTCGTAGAAATCCATCGTGCGATTGTTAGAGAAAAACTCTTGACCCAACTCTATACTGCCACCGATAACTAAGGAAAAGATTGCCGAGGCTACCGCAATAGTTTGGGACCAATCAGAAAGAATAGACTTCAATGAATATTCAAAACCCAGTTGTCTTTCCAAAAATCGATGGTAAAAAAACAGGTACCAAACCAGCATCATAATAATGTAGCCCACGCAGTGGTATACCTTATCAATGTAACTGAAAGTGATGTCTGGTAGCGGTGGTCTACTGGCTAGAGAACCATACGCCACAAAGAGCGTGTAAAATGGAGCTAGCCAGTAGAGTAGCTTTTGCATCTAGGCCACTAGCTCTTGGTATGCTGCAGCATCCAATAAGTCATTCACCTGGGCTGCGTCACTTATTTTCATTTTGATCATCCAACCTTTGCCATAAGGATCTGTATTCACCAATTCTGGCTCGTCATTCAATTCTTCATTGAACTCGATGATCTCTCCACTTAATGGCAAGAAAAGGTCAGAAACGGTCTTCACTGCTTCTACGGTACCAAAAACTTCTTCTTGATCCAGCGTTTCATCTACTGTCTCTACTTCTACATAGACAATATCTCCCAATTCGCCTTGTGCAAAGTCGGTGATACCTACGGTTGCGATGTCTCCATCAATCTTGATCCACTCGTGATCCTTGGTATATTTTAATTCTGCGGGAATATTCATAGTATATTTTAAAAGTCGGTAAATTTAAAAAAATCATACCCAATCTAGAGCTGCTCACCAATTAATTACCGAAGGTATATCTTAATGTTATGCCGCTACGGATTGTTGTCTGGGGAAAAGCGGTAGAAATAGCAAATTCAGAAAATGCGTGGTCATAATAGAACAATGCTTGGAAGGCTCTACTTAACGCATATTCTGCAGTGAATTTTGCGCCATAGATGGTTTGCCCGGCGGTTGCTTGACTATTTTCAAGATCCAGGTAGCGTATGATGGTTACGTTATCCCTAACAGATCCATCCAATCTCAAATTCAAATCACTTTTAATAACCTGGCTACGCCCACTAAACTTAGTACGGAAAGGCACGTCTTTGATCCTATATCCCACACCCAGCACTAACTCATTTCCACTTATTTCGGTCAATAAGTTATTGTCAAAACTCAAAGACACTGCTCTATCCTTTTTAAGCTCTGCAGAAATTGACATGGAATTCTTCATCTCAAAATCTACCTTGATGAGTGGTGTAAAGCGTTCTGTCAAATTGATATTGAAAAAGAGATCAATAGGTTTGAAATCACCATTTTGGTTGAGTGCTTGCTGATTTTGTTGCTCATAGCCTAAACCCCCATTACCGGGTGCAA
The DNA here is from genome assembly GCA_038258985.1 of Flavobacteriales bacterium. GTDB lineage: Bacteria > Bacteroidota > Bacteroidia > Flavobacteriales > Flavobacteriaceae > Nonlabens. The sequence goes on along the minus strand of JBBSPH010000052.1, from coordinate 3,848 downwards.
AATCCAGGTTAGTCTGGAATCTGTTAATGGTATAATCAGACCTATAGCCATGCTGTAAGGAAAAACGTCTAAAACGCTGTTGGAACCATTTGAGCTTCATTAATCCAGTATATTTTACATCCCAATTGGGTAATGGTATATCCTTGAACGTACCACTCTTCTGGCTGTCTGATTCCCGCCCTTCGTAGGCCGCTAAAAACGATGGTAACAATACATTCTGGCTATTACGGCTAAAACCATTTGGGAAACCATCTTCATCCCGGGTAAAATTATTACCCCCATAAAAATCCGCTGCCAATCGGTTAGCGACTTTTAAGCGGTTTTCCCTGAAATCATCAAAAACCTGTGAATTATCAATTGTGCTTTTGTTAAAAGCAGTTCCTATCATAATCGTGGAGATCGCAAAATTACCGTACGTCTGTGGGGTTAACGATTGGTAAGTCAAATCATCAGGGTCTACTACGTAATTCTCTGTAAAGGTTTCTTGGTATTCCCTATTGGAAACCAAGTCAATCTTCAAATCTGGTAGAAGATCCACATTAAAGTTGACGCCCAATTTTCTACGTTCAACCTCTGTATACTGTTCATTAAAATTCTGGTAGAGTGTCAACCAACCTTGCCTTGCGGCCAGGTCCCTAATTTCTGCCTGGCTCCCGAATGTGAAGCCCGTGGTTGGTTTTAGTGTACCTACAAACCCAACACTAGGCGTATAACCAGGAAGAAAAATACCATTGTTTTGCTCATAATTGATTGTTGCCCTTTTGACAGATGTCAATATTCCTATCAGGGTATTATAACTCTTGTTCGCAAAATTCTCTTCAGGAATCTTGACCGCATCCTGCGGCTCCTCCACAACTGGATTCCCACGTTCCTGGCTGGCAGTTGGAAGACGGTTTCTGAATGTACTTCTGGAGCGTTGCTGTGCTTCCTTACGAGCTGCCGCACCAAATTTTTTCTTCTCCAGACCTACAAACTTGTAGAGTTTATCTAAATCTAGATTTCCATTCAAGCGATGGGTATTTGCGTTTTGGATGCTGTTCCCTAGATTGGGAATACCGTCCAGTTGCTGGAATTGCTGGGAGTTACGCTGCCAGTTGAAATCTGCAGTGTAGGTATATGTCGCTTTCGCGAAAGCGAGAAAAGGAAACTTCTCTAAAGGCAACTGGTACGTCGCCCTAAATTGCTGGCTGTGTGAATCTGGTATCCCTTCATCCAGGAAATTGCTCCATAGGGTGTAGGTTTCATCAATTGAGTTGTCCAAACCATCGATATAGCTGCGAACGACGCGATCATTGTTTGCAGAAATATTTAAGTTGAGTGATTTTGTCAAGTCCCACGTGATGGCATATTGGTTTGCCAGGGTAAAGTTGCGGTTTGTTAAGGGCGCGATCGCAATATTTTGGGCATCGGGAATGCCGTCACCATCCAGATCTACTGGATTTGTATCCAACTGTAGATCCCTAAATGTTTGGGTGTTGAATTGGCGAATAACCGCCCCACTAGCAGTAAAGTTATTAGGCAACAGGTTGAAGTTGATGTCCCGTATAAACTTGAAATAATCTCCCGCCAGGGTGGTGTCTGCCTCTTTGAACGGCTCGATGGTCACCGCTGGAAAAGCGTAATTGTAAGTAGCATTTACATTGACAGATTGGTTCTTGAACTGTTCAATTTCAAAATTGCGCTGGTCTGTCTGGTTGTACGACCCTGAAAAAATGAAATTTTCTATATCATAAGGCATGGGTTTACTCTCGCCAGTCCTATCCTTACCGACACCTATTAAATTGATGCTTTGTCTACGGGTATAATCTTCAGATTGGTTTTTGATAGCGTCCCTTTCTGCATCGCTAGCTGCATTTGCTAATCTCGTATCCAGCTCTATATCCTCAAACTGTGGATCAAATTGAGGTGTGACTGTTTCTTCCTCTATCCTATAGGAGAATGGAATATTTAATCCCCAGTTTCTGGGAAACAACTGTCCTACTTGAATTCCCGTGGTAATATCATACTGGGTCACGTCCTCCCGGCTGCGTTCATTAGGACCTTGCTCGATAGACCCAAAACCTACCGTGCTCCTGCGCCCGTTAGCGCTAACGGTCGCAAAATCTGCAACGTTTGCATCCATGTTTAGGATGGCGGCATAACCACCTTCATTCTTCAAACCAGAAAGCCTTAACTCATTGAACCAAACCTCTCCGCTCAAATCACCCTTTACATTGTTGCGCACTCCCAACATTATAGCACGAACATCTCCGAAATTAGGATTACCTCGTATCCCATAAATTTGCTGGTTGGGTTCTCCTGCAGAATCTGGGTCCAGGTCTGCCTGATTGAAAAAATTTACCTCACTTACTTGCAAGGTAGGATCACTGAGTACTCTCGATTTAATTTCTTGTAAAAGAGATAGATCTATATCAAATTCATTAGCATCAGGCCAAATGTCTGATGGACTGGTAGAGCCGAAGGCAGTTGGATTCAACGGCAAGCGTATTTCATAATAGTTTGTGGTAAAATCCACTCCTATGCGTATGAATGCTTCCAATTCACCATCTCCCAGTGGAGCTTCATTCACGATGGATTCCGCATGAACGAACATCTGCAGGCTTTCATACTGTCGCATATCAATACGGATGTTCTTGAAAACAGCACGTCTATCAAAAGCCTCTAGTCCTTGAACACGCAGGGCGAGAGATTGCTCATTCTGTCGTATGTTTTGATTCTGTGTACGTAATTCTTCCCTTATGACTCCAGGAGGTAGCACATATGGAATAGGTGTGCGTTGGTCATTGTTCTCAATATTGACTGCCTGAACTTCAAATGTGGTTTGATCATTATCAACATTTGGGTCAGTTTCATCCAATGATGCTGTAAAACGGCGGTAATCCCCACGTACCAGATCCATCGCTCCAAAACGCAAAAAAGTGTCTTCCTCAAAGTCAGATAAATACAAACGCATAAACCGTATCGCACGGAAATCGTTGATACCGCCTATCGCTTCTCTTGTAGGATCATTCAATGGAATCCGGAACTGCACCCAGCGGGTATCAATGGTACTACCATTAGGGAGTGTGGTGGTCACTTCTCTGGAATCAGATATGTATTCACTATTCCCCACGTCCATTCCCGGAAAAATATCGATATCATACTCAAAATAACTGTCGATGGTATTCATCGTATTATCTCGGTTGATATCCTCAACATCTGGCAGTGTGGTTGATCCTCGATTTGTTTGGGTTACCTGTGTGGGTGAATTACCCTCGGTATTGTTATAGCGTTTGTAGCGTTCCAAGATATCTCCCTGCGCCGCTATGTAGTATTCGTAATTATCACTCGCAGGATCTTCAGAAGCAAAAAGTGGAAAATCTCTGTTTTCCTCTGCATCGCTATAACCGTCCAAACCTATATCCTGGTTTTCCCGTTCTTGCCCGTCTGTGTCAAATGCGTAGACCAATGATTGATTTAGCGGGACTTTACCGAAGGCTGTGGTCACAGTTAGATCCGTACCGCCATCATTTGGAAGTCCATTCTCATATTGTTTCCGGTTATCCTTTAGGATATCTTCTGAAATACTCCCTAAGTTCAAGGTTATCGTACCACCGTTATTCGTAGGCTCGTAACGGAATGGATCCATCACCCAGAATTGAACATATTCTACATTCGTTTGCTCAAAATCTGTACTCAAAAATGTTCTGGTAATTCCACCCCAATTGGCCGCTGGATTGGGAAGTAAATTGGATGCAGCAGCTGCTGGATTATAGTTGTAAGAACCACGCTCATCAGGATAAAACGATAGATCCAGCGTATTGATTACCTGCGTTTGTCCTTGTTGCACATCAACCTGTGGAAAAATT